>JBKPBJ010000021.1:0-5515 GCA_046726875.1 Verrucomicrobiota bacterium | reverse complement strand
GCTGCGCGTGTCATCCTGCATGTCTCGAAAATCATTGGGGTCCATGAACTGGCTGTGCGGATCCAGTGACGAAAGCATCCCCTTCATCGCAGCGGTGACGAGATCGTGATAGCTCGTCTTGTTCTCATCCACGTAATCCTGGCGGATCAACTCCAGGGCTTTTGCGAAAATGGCAATCTGCGAGTAGCCGTTATCCTCTTCAGTCTTTGGCGGCTGCACTTCCTGCGCGAAAACGCCGGGCATAGCGCCGAACAGGACACAAGCGAGCAACCGTATGATCACGAACCGCCTCATGTTTTTGTGCCTACTTTCCGAGACAGATGTGACAATCGCTCATGAGGAAATTTTGGCAACGCCCAACGCGCAGCCTTGTCTGTAGTTAAACTTGGACAATGAGAGCCCACATTTGTGGTTTGATTAGGTTCGGCGCGCTCTCGCTCGCCAGCGCGGTTTTCGCTGCGCAAACGCAGGACGCCGAATACGAAGCGGTCGCTGAGGAATACGTGAAGACGTATCTGGCCGCTCACCCGCTCCAGGGAACCGCTCTCGGTCTCCACGAGTACGACGGCAAAATCAGCGATTACAGCCGCCTCGCGCTCGATGCCGAACTCTCCCGGCTCCGGCGATTCGATGATCGGCTGGCGAAGTTCGATCCAGCGAAACTGAGTTCGCGTCAATCCATTGACCTCCGAATTCTGCAGGCAGCGGTGAAGCACGACCTGTTTCAAATGCAGGACATGTCGGTGTTCGAACGAAACCCGATGGTCTATGCGCGCGCTGGCGACGTGAACGTCTATATCAAAAGGAATTTCGCGCCGCTTGAGGACCGCGTCCGCAGCCTGGTCGCCATTGAATCACAAATTCCAAACATCCTCATCGCGGCGCGAACAAATCTTGATGAAAATCTCCCGAAACCGTTCGTCGAGCTTGCGATGCAGATCGCCAGAGGTTCGGCCGATTTTTTGAAAAAAGATCTCGTTGCCGCTGTGAGCGGCCTCAAAGACGAGCAGCTCCGCGTTGCATTTCAGGCAGCCAACCGCAAAGCCGCGAATGCGCTCAGCGATTACGCAACATGGCTGGAACGGGAGAAACTTCCCAAAGCCACACTTGATTTTGCTCTTGGCGAGGAAAAATTCAGGCGGTTCCTGGCGCAGACAGAGCTGGTCGATCTTCCGCCACAAAAAATCCTCGAGATCGGCATGCTGCAAGTAAAAGCCGAACAGGAAGCATTTGCTGAGGCGGCGAAGAAGATCGACTCGAACAAACCTGCGATTGAGGTTTTCAAGCAAATCCAAAGCGAGCATCCGGCTTCGGACAAATTGATCCCGGATATTGCCAAAGACCTGGACAAGCTTCGCAAATACGTCGTGAGCCGTCGTTTGGTCGGAATTCCATCGGAGATCCGCGCGAAAGTAAAAGAGACCCCGCAATATCTGCGCGCCACCTCCTTCGCTTCGATGGACACTCCAGGTCCCTTCGAGAAGCGCGCCACCGAGGCGTATTACTATGTCACGCCTACAGAGGACGATTGGCCCGAGCAAGAAAAGCAGCAGTGGCTCACCGCGTTCAATTACTACACCTCCGACGTTGTATCGATTCATGAAGTCTACCCCGGGCATTACGTCCAATTTCTTCATCTGAATGCGTCATCTGCCAGCAAAGTAGAAAAAATCTTCGGTAGCTACGCCTTCATCGAAGGCTGGGCGCATTACTGCGAAAAAATGATGATCGACGAAGGCTTCGGCAGCCCACCCGGCGCGACTCCAAGCGAAGATGATGTGAAGCGCGCCGCAAAATATCGCATTGCGCAAGCTGACGAAGCGCTGCTGCGTCTGTGCCGTTTATGTGCGTCCATCAAGGTGCACACGCAAAACATGTCGATTGAGGAGGCGACGAAATTTTTTCAGGACAACTGTTACTACGAACAGAAACCGGCCCGTCAGGAAGCCATTCGCGCCACGTTCGATCCGGGATATCTCAATTACACCCTGGGCAAATTGCAGATTCTGAAACTGCGCGACGATTACAAGGCGCAACAGGGCGACGATTTCTCACTGCAAAAATTCCATAACGAATTGCTCAGCCACGGCATGCCACCCATTCGGCTCCTGCGAGAGATCATGCTCAAAGACCAGAGCAAATGGGACCAGGTGTTGTAATTTCTCCAACCGCGTAATTCTGTAGCGTGCGCTGTCCTCAGCGGATGATCGACCGCATGATTCGCGCAGCGCGCTCTACTAATCGCTGCCTGCACTGCGTTGCGTCTCTTCGCGCTTTCGCGTAAGATTCACATTCGAAAATCACCATGACAGAGCTGGTTTCATCCATGGCCGACAAGATCGACCGCACAATGCAGCGGGTAATCCCGCTTGCGTATCGCGTGCGGCGAACTGGCCGCCGGCTCGTCCGTCGAGCATTGCGCAAGCCACGCAGCGTCTCCGAGGGGCCAAACCTGCTGCCGTTATTGATTCAGGTGCTGGCGAGTTTCACCAAGGCCGACGGCATCATCATGGAGGAAGAGATCGACTCGAGTCTCGGTTTCCTGCGTTACGACTATCCGGAAGCGGTTTACTCCGAGCTGCGACAGTTGTTTCGCCAGGCGCTTTACGAGCAGCAAGACCTCGCCGCGATGGCACAAAAGCTCGGCATGCAACTGAGCACCGAGCGCAAGATCATGCTCGGTGTCCAACTGTATGATCTCATCTCGCAGGCCGGGTTGAAGCAGGAGCAGGTCGTCGCGTTTTACTCGTTCATGTCGCAGATGGGCATGGCCGCGCAGGCGATCGATATCGTTTATCAACTCAACGCGTCGGAAGAGTCCGACCCATCGATTTACCAGCATGGCGCGTCGCCTCTGGAATCGCTCTCCTTCGGAGTGGATGGAAAGGCCGACATTCTCCTCAAGAATCTTAGCGAAACAGATCGGCTGATGGCTTTCCGCTATCACGATCTCATTCTCTTGAAAAATTACAGCGGTCAGAACGTCTCCGTGCGCGGCAGGCCCTTGGTGCGTGGCGGCTTCTGTCGCATTTATCCCGGTCAACGAATTTTGATCGGCGACCAGGTGCTCAGCTATCAGGAACTGGCGCAGTATTTCAACGCAAAGAAAAACGTATCGCTCCCCGAGATCTTCATCCGCGTAAGTAAAGACGCAGAGCAAGTGCAATTGGAGCGTTCGCGAACGCGCGAGAGCGCGCTGCGAGTGACGTTCGGATTAAAAGTGCGCGTGAAGGCATTGCGCGATATCGACGCGGAATTGAAGGGACTAAGACTCAAAGCCGGCACTCAGGTCGACGCCACTCTCGAAGACAAAATTATTTTCCATAACGACACCGAACTGGATCTGAACGATCTGCGCCGCCGGGCACGCGCGCTGGGCGGGCGGTTCCAACTGAAGGCATCGAAATCCGAATATTTGGTCTCGAATGATCCGAGCCACCTGCAATCCGACGACATCCTCCTTTCGCCAGGCACGGCCGGAGATGTGCTGCTGAAGATTTTTTGCGATTACGATCAGCGACTGGGCACCCTCCAGGTCATCGAGGCGGACCGTCCAATCATGGTGGGTGACCATCCGGTGCGCAATACCGCGGAACTCAAGGACGGCGATATCATTCGAATCGATGTCGGACAGGTTCTGCGGTGCAATTTTTTGGAGCGCATCATCGAAGAGGAGCGCAACATCATTCGCAACCTGGAACTGAACGAAGTCACCCACCGTTTCGGCAAGGGCGAGATTGGACTGGATGGAATTTCATTCTCCATTTCGCGTGGTGAGCTTGTTTGCGTGATGGGCGCAAGCGGTGCGGGGAAAAGCACATTAATGAGAGTGCTTGCAGGGCAACTCCAGCCAATCAGCGGCGAGGTCTCGCTCAACGGACAATCCCTCTACCGGAACCTCGACGTTCTGAAGCAGTACGTCAGCTACATGCCGCAACAGGACGCTTTCGACGAGCACCTCACCATTGGCGAGAATTTGCAGTTCGCCGCGGCGATCCGTGCGCCGCATCTGTCGAAGCGCGACCGCATCCGACGGTTGGACGCAAAGCTGATCGAGTTGGGTTTGAGCGAGCGCCGCGACGCGGTCGTTGGCAGTCCCGAGAAAAAAACGTTAAGCGGCGGCGAGCGAAAACGGCTCAACATCGGGCTCGATATGATCGGGATGTCGGACGTGTATCTGTTTGACGAACCAACTTCCGGTCTCTCGTCGAAAGACTCCGAGCACGTGATCGAAATCATTCGCAGCATGGCGCACAACAAGATCGTTATCGTTACCATTCACCAGCCGAGCTCGAAAATTTTCCAGATGTTTCAGAAAGTCATCTTGCTCGACAAAGGTGGGCGGCTCGTGTTTTTCGGCGCGCCTTCCGACGCCCTTCGCTATTTCGCCGAAGCGGAACATCAACACCAATTCGGTGCTGAACTGGGCGCATGTCCATCATGTGGAACTACCCGACCGGAATTCATCTTTGACGTACTCGAGACGCCGCTGCGCGATTTGAGCGGCGACGTGATCTACGAGGAAAACAGCCGCGGGCAGCTCGTGCCGGCGCGCCGCTACTCGCCGGATTTCTGGCGCGACAAATACGAAGCGTTCCGGTTGATCCAGGACGTTAAGCAAGTCTCGCTCCAACAGGACGAGGCGGCCCCGTTGCCAGTCGCACCGATGCAAAGGAAGCGGTTGCCGCTGCGGTGGCACGATGAGTGGACGCAATTTCGTACGCTGCTACGGCGTGCTTTCACGAGCAAACTGCGCAATCGGGCGAATCTCGTGATCACCATAGGTGTCTCGCCAGTGCTGGCGCTGCTAATTGGAACGATCCTGCGCTACTCAGAGACCGGCACGTACGATTTTGCCTCGGCTTATCACATCCCGACGTTCTTGTTTCTCGGTCTAATCGTCGCGATGTTTCTTGGCCTAACGAACAGCGCTGACGACATCATTCGTGATCGGCCGGTGCTGCAACGTGAGCGCAACATCAAGGTGCGTCTGTCGTACTACGTGATCTCAAAGACGATCACGCTCGGGTTCTTTGCGCTCATACAATGCGTTCTTTTCGTGATGATCGGCAATTTCGTCCTGCAAATCCGGGGCATGTTCTGGATCGACTTGGCCATAATGTTCCTGACGGCGATGAGCGGCGTGGCGCTGGGTCTCGTTATCTCGTCTCTCGTGGCCGACCCGAAAACCGCGGCCAATATCGTCCCGCTGGTTTTGATTCCGCAGATCATCATGGGCGGCGCGCTCATTAAATACGAGGACATGAACCGGAACCTCGGTCTGCTTTATTCGTTTTCGCACTGGTTCTCCGAACATCCGAACTCGGAAAAGACGAGAAAGACCGAGAGCAAGCTGCAGGTGCCACTTGTTTGTCAGTTCATCGCCATGCGCTGGTCGTATGAAGAAATGATTGTCGCTCAGGCCAAGCTCAATCCGCTTACCAAGCGTCAGGACCGCGCTCATGACGAAATTCAAAAGCTCGCGCCAAAAGCGGACACGCCTCAGCAACGCGCA
>JBKPBJ010000020.1:0-2730 GCA_046726875.1 Verrucomicrobiota bacterium | reverse complement strand
GCACGGCGGCAGAGTGGCGCGGAGACGCTATCGGTTGTGCATCGCAAAAGCTGCGTCTTGAGCTTGCGCCTTTTTCGGACGCATTCACTAAATTCAACTCCGTAGGAGCAAGGATATGATCGCAATCTGTATCGTGTGTGGACTGCTCATTTGCCTGTTTCGGCTTGATCTGGACGACGCTGCACGTCAGCGTTGATCAGCCGTCGAACAGTCTCCGAACAAAGCAATCAAGATAGACCAGTGTCACACTTCTGTGCTAGCCAGTTCAAGCCACGATCAGTCACACTAAACGTTGATGAAACCGTGGTTTGCTTACGTCATCGCGCTATGCTGCGTAGCCGCGATCGGCGGGTTCCTGTTCGGCTTCGACAGCGGCGTGATTAACGGCACCGTTGATGCCTTGGCGAGAGCGTTTGGCACCGATGCGGCTGGCACTGGCTTCGCTGTTGCTTCAGTGTTGCTCGGCTGCGCCGTTGGCGCCTTTGGCGCAGGCAGGCTCGCTGATTCTCTCGGGCGGCGGCCGACAATGCTCTTAAACGCGATCCTATTTCTCGCGACCGCTGTGGCGACAGGTGCCGCTAACTCGGCCGCGTTCTTTATCGCGGCGCGGATCACAGCCGGTGTGGCAATCGGCGGCGCCAGCGTATTGGCACCGATGTACATCGCCGAAGTCGCTCCGCCGCATACGCGTGGCCGCCTGGCGTCACTGCAGCAAATGGCCATTGTAGTGGGGCTGTTTAGCGCGTTTGTGAGCAATGCGATTCTCGCCAGGATTGCCGGCGGAGCCAGTGCGACCCTTTGGTTCGGAGCACCGACATGGCGTTGGATGTTTTGGATGGAAGCAGTGCCTGCTGTCGCGTTTTTGTTAGGCACTATGATAATTCCCGAGTCGCCGCGCTATCTGATCTTCGTTGGCAGACACGAGCAAGCGCGCAAGGTCTTCAGGCGAATTGGTGGCGATGCCGATCGGCTGGTGCGGCAAGTAGAGCAAAGCCTCGAGGCCGAACGCCGCCCGCGCCTCTCGGATCTTATTATTCCGGGCACGAGACGTATCGCTCCGGTGCTCTGGGTGGGAATGGGCCTGGCTGCTTTCCAGCAATTCGTTGGTATCAATATTATTTTCTATTTCGGTGAGATCTTGTGGAAAGCAGTGGGTGCAACTGAACAGTGGGCTCTGCGCATTAACGTGCTCACCGGCTTCGTAAACATCCTCGCCACGATTCCAGCCATCATGCTCATTGATCGTATCGGCCGGAAACCGTTGCTGTTGGCAGGATCAGTGGGGATGACTCTCACCCTGGGTGCGATGGCAGCTGTATTCGCCACTGCTGAGGCGGGTTCCGACGGCAAGCCAATGCTAAGTCACATGGCCGCTGTGGCTGGACTTGTCGCGGCAAATCTGTACATCGTTGCGTTCGCTGTATCGTGGGGTCCCGTGATGTGGGTGTTGTTAGGCGAGATGTTTCCCAATGAGATTCGGGGAGCTGCTCTTGCCATTTCTGGCGCCACCAATTGGGTGGCGAATTTCACCGTCACAGTCAGTTTTCTACCGCTGCTAAAGGCCGTCGGCCTGACCGGCGCTTACGCTTTCTACGCGATAGCCGCAGCGATCTCGCTGCCCTTTGTGTGGCTCACCGTGTGTGAGACAAAGGGCAAGACATTGGAACAAATGAAGGATACTACCGAGCTGGACAGTTTCCTCGGAGTTCAAGATCAGCGATAATGAATATAATGAAACGGGATCATAGCTGCGTTCTGAATAGTAAGGACCGATCGCCGAGCCGTCCGCTCCGTCTATTTCATGATTCGGCGCGCCCGCCGGTCACGCCCTACCTGGTCATCATTGCGGCGATAAGCATTTCGTTCTCCTGCGCCTGTTCGCGAAAGCCGGCGCAGACTGCTCCGCCTCCGCCGGAAGTTCTTGTGACAACCGTGCGGCCGCAAGATGTGCCTCGTGTCCTCGAACGCGTGGCAACGCTCGATGGTTTCATCAATGCCAACATCAATGCGCAAGTTCAGGGTTATATCGTTTCGCGCGATTACACCGAAGGCAGCGTGGTGAAAAAAGGCGACCTGCTTTTTCAGATTGACTCGCGCCCGTACGAAGCCGCATTGGCGCAGGCCAAAGGAACTCTGGCAAAAGACAAAGCCAACCAGGTAAAAGCAGACGCAGACGAAAAGCGCGCACTGGATTTGTTTAAGAAAAAAGTCATCAGTGATCAGGAGCGAGATACTGCCATCGCAGCCGCGGGGTCGAGTAGAGCAAATGTCGAAGCCGATGAAGCGGCCGTGAAGCAAGCCGAGCTAAATCTAGGCTACACGCGGGTCATTTCGCCAATCGATGGCGTCGCTGCCATCGCTACCGCGCAGGTAGGCGATCTGGTCGGGCCAAGCACCGGAACGCTAACGACGGTTTCTCAAATTGACCCCATCAAGGCTGTCGTCACCGCGGGTGAAGCACCTTTCACGGATTTCGTTACACGCCACCCCGATCCCGGTGAGCGTGCCGAATATGTGAAGACCCTCCAGTTCGAATTGATCCTCGGGAACGGAAGCGTGTACCCGCAAAAAGGAAAATTCTATGCACTTGATCGCAGTCTCGATCCAAAGACTGGCTCGATCCGCTACGAAGTGACGTTTCCAAATCCAGGAAATATTTTGCGGCCCGGACAGTTCGGGAAAGTCCGTTTCGTAGCCGACATGAAAAAGGGCGCCATGGTGATTCCGCAG
>JBKPBJ010000019.1:0-22048 GCA_046726875.1 Verrucomicrobiota bacterium | reverse complement strand
AGCGCCCACCCCAGAAAACAGGCGATGAACGTGTTGCGTTGATCACGGTTGAGGAGTTTAAAAAGCCGGATCGCTTCCACAGCCTGTTTCAACTATTTGCCTGCCTGTTGTATCGCAAGCTTCAATCGCAAGAAGCGGCGGGCGTGCGCAAAAGTGACAGCAGCGTTACCCGAGATCGGAGGCTTCCCCGCACGGCAAGCGCCTCTAAAACTTCGCTTCGTCGCTCGCCTCAGACTTGTTGAGTTCTAGCATGTCTTCGAAGGGCCGGTAAAAGTTGGCGTAAAACGGGTAAGGTCGATTGGGATGTACCGGACGATAACGCCAGTGTTTGTACATCCAAAGCCACGGCGCGGGGTTTTTGCGCACGTAAGGTTCGAACGAACTCCAGCATGCCTGCGCGACTTGCTGATGAGTCATCTCAGCGGTGTGTCCGATCTTGGGATGAAATACCAACCTGTAACGTCCGTCTGGCAGCGGTTCGGTGTGCGCGGGAACGACAGGCACGCCGGTTTGCTCGCGCAGCCACGCGTGCGCTGACGTGACGCTTGTCTTTAATCCAAAACAATCGATTGCCACCGCGCCTTGACTCGGCGGGACTGTCAGATCAACCAATAGCGCCGTGCGGCCCTTTCGACGAAGGACTTTGTAAAGCCGCATGATGCCGCGCTCGCGTGGGACAAGCTCGTGACCGGATTGCTCACGCAATTTCTTGAAAATCGGATCCAGCGACGAATTTTTAAATTCCTGCGAGATGATTGTGCCTTTCAGATCGAGAAAACCACAGGCGAGACTGAGCCATTCAAAGTTGCTGTAGTGATAACAGGCGATCATTAAGCTGCGCTGCGGTCCTGTGTCACGCGCTGTTTCCTCGAAATTTTCCAACTCGATGAACTGCGAAAAGTTTTCCTGTGTCAGGCGGGGGCTCCACAGCAGATCGACCATGGTCCGCGCGAAATGCCGGAAGGATTCACGCGCAATTTTTCGCCGCTCTTCAGGGGAGAACCGATCGCCAAATGCGACCTCAAGGTTGGCGAGCGCGACTTGATACCGCTGCCGATCGACAAAACTCAACAACGCTCCGGCCGTTTGTGCGATGTGATAGCACGCACTTCGTGAACACAAAGGAATCAGCTTTGTGGCAAGAACAAGCCCGAGCCACTCCAGCCGATATCGGATTCGCTTCCAGCGCGACCGCATTGAGCATTGTAAGCACGCCTTAAGGCGCAAAGCCAGTGGGCGAAGTATCAAGACTGCTCATGCTCCTGCTCGAAACCAAACTTTAGTTCTCAATTATGATTATGAGCATGAGCACGAGTATGAGTGTACTCAGACGCCCCGCGGCTCGCCTACCAGCCTTGCCCCGGGTTACTCACCGGAGGCAAACTTTTTCGAAACTCCGCCTGCTGGCGCTCGGCTTCTCTCTGCTGATCCGCCTCGCGTGCCTGCTGTTCAGGACTGGGACCCGGAGAAGCACATCCTAACAACGCGATGAGGAGCGTCGAAATCAAAACCGAGGTGGTAAACAGCTTTTTCATACGCAAACAGGAGAAGGACGATAATCGGGGCTATCAACGCGGCAACCTCGCGCCAGAGATGTGCCACGGGTCGGCGAACCCGGATTATTCGACTTTGGTGACGTCGTATTCGTCTACTGTTTGCTCGCGGTACTTGTGCTCGAGCGCTCTTAAGCGCTCAAGAATTTCATTCAACGCGAGCTCGTTCTTCAAATTGACTTGATAATCGATTTCGGCGCGCAGCCGGTCTTTGTGCGCCTGCCGACTCTGCGACATTAAAATGAACGGCGCCTGCAGCACGGAAAGCATATTAATCGCAGTACTCAGCAGTAAGAACGGATATGGATCGAAACCGATTTTACCCATCCACGCCAACCAGGTGTTTATCCATACCCAAACGTTGAACAAGAACACCGCGGCAATAATGAATTTCCAACTGCCGCCAAATTCAGCGATGAGATCCGCTGCGCGATCGGCAAGGGTAAGCTGCGCTGCTTCCTCCACATTGACGTTACGGGTCGCAGTGTGGCGCAAAAGTTCATCTGTGTGGCGTAACCGATTGGCGAGCGCCGTAAGCATCTCTAGCGCGACATTTGGGTTGCTGCGCACAAAGGAAAGAAAATGCTCGCCCGAAAGCACAGCCAGCCGCGCGTCTTCCGCAACCCGCGCGTCGGCCGAGCGCGGCTTACGCTCGAGCAAGGCCATTTCTCCAAAAAAATCGCCGCGCTCCAATTCAGTTAACGTCACTTCATGACCGTCCTTCGCTCGCACGCAGATGCGGACCTTCCCCTCCTCGATCACATACATTGCGTTGCCTTCATCGCCTGCGCGGAATAATACCGCGCCGGATTTGCAATCGAGGCTCTCGAACAGTTCACACAATTCGTGTGCCGCCTCATTATCGAGTGACTCAAACAACGGCACATGGCGCAGAGTCTCGACGTTCATTTGAAGAAAAGCGATGGAACGGTGGTCACAATAACCACAATGCGCCACACGGAGAAGTCACAATTGTGACCCGATCATCGGCAATTAGGCTCGTTTGAACGCTGAAAATTGACTTGGATAGGTTCGCTTCTAGGTTGAGAAACGCGTTCGCTGCGCGTTCCGACCCGTGAAAAACGTCCTCTTCGTCTGCACAGGCAACATTTGCCGCAGCCCGATCGCTGAAGGATTTTTTCGCCACCTGATTGGCAACCGAAAGGACATCGAAGTCGCGTCGGCCGGCGTGCACGCGGTTCGTGGCCAGCCGCCGAGCCTGTATGCCGTGGAAGTCTGCGCAGAGCAAGGCACAGATATCAGCGATCTGCGCAGCCAGCCAATTACGGGAACGCTGGTTGATCAAGCTACGCACATCTTCGCCATGACCGGTGCCCACGTCGAAAGCATCCAAACCTTGTTTCCACAAAGTGCGGAAAAAACATTCTTATTCCGTGAGTTTGAAGAACCTGGCACCACTGTGTGGCGCGATGTGCCGGATCCCATCGGTCTCGGCCGTGAGGTATACGAGGATTGCGCACGCATCATCAAAAACGCTCTGCCGAGCGTGCTCGCGTTTGTAGAACAGGGCGAACTGGTGCGCCCTGGTGCAACGCGCTCGTCCGAGATATCGTCATATTCCATGGACGATCTTTCTCGCCAATTTGAACCCGGATCCATCGTTTCCACATCCGCGCCGTGTTACGGCGAGGCATTGCGCAAAGTGGATCCCGAAATCTTTGATGCGATTGCTGCGGAAGAAAAACGCCAACGTGAGAACATCGAACTGATCGCCTCCGAGAATTTCACCAGTCGCGCGGTGATGGAAGCTCAGGGCAGCGTGATGACCAATAAATATGCAGAAGGCTATCCGCGGAAACGTTGGTATGGCGGCTGTGAGAACGTCGATACCGCAGAGCAGTTAGCGATCGATCGTGCGAAACGGCTGTTCAATTGCGAGCACGTCAATGTCCAGCCACACAGCGGCGCACAGGCGAACATGGCGGTTTATTTTTCGGTGCTGAAACCGGGCGACAAAATCCTCGCAATGAATCTGGCGCACGGCGGCCATCTTACGCACGGACATCCGGCGAATTTCTCAGGGAAATTTTACAACGTCTCGCAATACGGCGTGAGTGAGAAAACTGAGCAGATCGATTACGACGCACTACAAAAACAAGCCGAGGAAGTGCGGCCGGTGATGATCACCGCTGGCGCTTCAGCTTATCCGCGGATCATCGATTTCCCACGGCTGCGCCAAATCGCCGATTCCGTCGGCGCGATTCTTTTCATCGACATGGCGCACATCGCGGGGCTGGTCGCGGGCGGCCAGCATCCGAGTCCGATTCCGCACGCGCAATTCGTCACCACCACGACGCACAAAAGTCTGCGCGGCCCGCGTGGCGGCATTGTGATGTGCGAAGAAAAATTCGCGAAACAGATTGACGCCACCGTTTTCCCCGGCGTGCAAGGCGGCCCGCTCATGCACGTCATCGCCGCCAAAGCGGTTTGTTTCCACGAAGCGCTGCAACCGCAGTTCCGCGACTATCAGCGCCAGGTCGTGATCAACGCGAAAGCGCTCGCCGCCGGTTTGGCCAAGC
Source organism: Verrucomicrobiota bacterium (assembly GCA_046726875.1). Lineage (GTDB taxonomy): Bacteria > Verrucomicrobiota > Verrucomicrobiia > Chthoniobacterales > UBA10450 > Udaeobacter. The sequence goes on along the minus strand of JBKPBJ010000019.1, from coordinate 17,955 downwards.
ACGGTTACCGCATCGTCTCTGGCGGCACCGACAATCACTTGATGCTTGTCGATCTTCGTCCGAAAGACCTCAACGGAAAAGAAGCCCAAGAAGTTCTCGATCGCGCCGGCATCACCGTGAACAAAAACGCCATCCCGTTCGACACCAGCTCGCCGTTCAAACCCGGCGGCATCCGCGTCGGCACCCCGGCCGTGACCACCCGTGGAATGAAAGAAGAAGAAATGCTCGAGATCGCCGACCTGATCGCGGAAGCGCTGCAAAATCGCACCGACGAATCCGCGCTGAATCGCGTCCGTGAAAAAGTGCGCGAACTCACCCGAAGATTTCCGCTGCCTGGATAGATCGCTGGTGGTGTTTCTCATTGTGTTTGCGCGCGCGGCTGCAAGACGCGTTTAACTTCCGGCCAATGGATTCGGCTTTCCCTCGCGGCGCGTCTGCGTACGCTTCGATTGATTCATGAATCGTTCCGCCGAGCAGCAGCAGATGAATCCGTTACGCGAAGGCCTCTCGACGCGCGCGGTGCCGCAGCCCTGCAGCATTGTGATTTTCGGCGCGACCGGCGACCTGACGCATCGGAAGTTGATTCCCGCCCTTTACAATCTTGCCGCTGATGGCGAATTGCCGCCGGCTGTGGCCATCATCGGTTTCGCGCGTCGGCCGAAGAGCGACGACGATTTTCGGAAAGAGATGGAGGAAGCCGTGCGGCAATTTTCGCGCCAAGCCGTGCGCGACGAAATCTGGAAAACGTTTTCGCAATCGCTCTTCTATCATCAGAGCGAGTTCGGCGACGAAGCAGGCTACAAGTCGTTAGCCGAACGACTGGAAAAGACCGACAACGAACGGGGCACGCGCGGCAATCGCCTTTTCTATTTCGCCGCCGGGCCAGACCAGTTCGAGACGATCCTGAAAAATCTCAAGGCGGCCGGATTGAATCGCGCGAAGGAAAAAAGCTGGGCGCGCGTTATCATCGAAAAACCGTTCGGAACCGATCTCGCCTCGGCCCGCGAATTGAATCGAGTCGTTAGCGAAGCGTTCGACGAAAATCAGACGTACCGCATCGACCATTTCCTCGGCAAAGAGACCGCGCAAAACATTTTGGTGCTGCGATTCGCGAACGCAATTTTCGAACCCCTTTGGAATACGCGATACATCGATCATCTCGAGATCACGGCGGCGGAAACGCTCGGGGTGGAAGCGCGCGCCGGTTATTATGAAAAGGCCGGGGCGTTGCGCGACATGGTGCAAAATCACCTGCTCCAGTTGCTTTGCCTGGTGGCGATGGAAGCTCCAACCGATCTCCGTGCCGACAGCATTCGCGATGAGAAAGTCAAAGTCGTCCGAGCGCTCCGGCGCATCATCGGATCCGAAGTGGCGAAGAATGTGGTGCGCGCTCAATACACCGAAGGCGCGATCGGCGGTCAACCGGTCCCCGGGTATCGCCAGGAAAAAGGTGTCGATCCAAAATCGACGATTGAAACCTATGTCGCACTGCGAATTAACATCGACAATTGGCGCTGGGCCGATGTGCCCCTTTACATGCGGGTCGGCAAGCGTTTACCGAAATCGGCCACTGAGATTTCCGTGCATTTCAAAAAAGCTCCGGCGGTTCTCTTCAACAAGGAGACCGTAAAGATCGATCAAAACGTTCTCGTCATTCGCATCCAACCAGACGAGGGAATTTCATTGCGAATGCTGGCAAAAATTCCGGGAACCAGTCTGCGCATCGAACCGGTGAAGATGGATTTTCACTATGGCACTTCCTTTGGCAAAGCCAGCCCGGAAGCGTATGAACGCTTGCTCCTCGATGCGATGAGCGGCGACGCCACGCTATTTGCGCGCCGCGACGAGGTCGAAGAAGCCTGGTCGTTCATCGACCCTATCGAGGAAGCGTGGCACGCGAAGAAAGATGCGCCGGAGTTATATTTCTATCCGGCGGGATCGTGGGGACCGGAAGCTGCCGACGATTTGCTCGCCCGCGATGGCCGCGCGTGGAGAAGATTATAAAACCCCTTATGCCTGCGGCTCCTGAAACATACTCGTTAGGCGCTCCGGTCGAAATCGGAAAGATTGAGCAGGAGCTGAAAAAACTGTGGCAGGAGGGCGAAGGCGCAATGACGCGCGCATCGCTTATGAACCTTGCCGCTTATAGCGAACAACCGGGTTCCCTGAACGACAACACGCAGCTGATGGCGAAAATCACTGAGGACCACGCCTGCCGCGCGATTGTGATCGAAGCCGATTGCGATGCGGACGAGCACGGCGTGAGCGCATGGATCAGCGCGCATTGTCACGTGAGCCGTACCGGAAACAAACAAGTTTGCTCCGAACAAATTTCATTCCTGCTCAAAGGCGGCTGCACCACACAACTGCCGAGCATCGTCCTCTCGCATCTGGATTCGGACCTCCCATTTTATCTCTGGTGGCAGGGGGAACTCCATGACCCGATGGAGGCGCAACTGTGGGAGTGGGTTGACCGATTCATCTACGACAGCCACGGCTGGAAAGATTTCCCCGCGCAAATGGCGTTGGTCGAAACAGCTCAACGCGAAGCGAAGCAGCGCCTGATCTTGTGCGACTTGAACTGGACGCGGCTGGACAACCTCCGCCTCGCGCTCGCGCAATTCTTTGATCATCCCGCTTCGCATCATCGCCTGGCTAAAATCAGCAAGGTGCAGATCGATTTTGCACCGGCGTTTAGATCAACCGCTCTCCTGTTTGTGGGCTGGCTGGCAGCGCAATTGGATTGGAAGATTGACGCGGTGCAATCTTCACGCGAGTTGCGGTGCACCGATACGTCAGGGCGACCCATCAACGTTGAATTGCGTGAACATGACGGCCAACCGGTTCACGAAGTCGCATTGACCAGCGGTGACGTGGAATTTCGCGTCACGTACGCGAATTGCGGCGATCTTCTGGAGGTGTCACGGGTACAGACCGGCGAAAAACGCATGCCGCAGTTAATGCCCGCTGGAGACAACGATCCTGTGGCCTTGATCAGCGAGGAACTGATTCGCGGCGGGCCGCACCGTGTTTATCTGCAGGCGCTCAACGCGGTTCGGGATTTGCTGTAGGAAATGCTGGCAGGAGCGGTTCATCTGAACCGCCTGGACGATTGTGGTCAATCGCCCCTACCAGCAATGAGCGCATACAACTCACGCACGTTGTTTTCAATCGAGAAAAGCGTTCGCGCGCGTTCGTAGCCGGAATGGCCAAGTCTCGCGGCTAAAAAGCGATCGCTAATCACTCTTTCAATCGCGTCAGCCATTGCCATGGCATCCCCCGGTTGTGCCAAAAATCCGGTTTCGTTTTCGATAACCATTTCCGGAATCCCGCCGATGTTCGTGGACACGACAGGCAGCCCCGTCGCCATCGCTTCCATGATGACGGTGGGCAAATTGTCCATGCCACCGTCGGGATCAATCACACTCGGGAGCACAAAAACGTTCGCAGCCGCCAGGCGTTGGCGAAGTTGTGACTGCGGCTGTGCGCCGCTCAGTACGGCATTGTCTTGCAAACCGAGTTCATCGATTTGTCGGCGTAGCTCATTCTCAAGCGGACCCTCACCGACGATTTCACAGCGAAACGATTTCCCACGTTGGGCGAGTAAAACGCACGCACGAATTAAATCATTGAATCCTTTTTTCGGAATCAAACGGCCGACTGCGACGATCAGCGGCGGAGTCGCAGAAAAATCAGCGCGCCCGAATTCCCCGAGATCGAGTCCGTTGTAAATGCGGTGGACGCGATCAGCGCGATGAGGGAATCGCGCACGCAAGAATCGCGCGGCGTAATCCGTTTCGGTGACGATTGCGCGCGCTGAATCAACAAGTTTGTCCAGCCCGGTTTCGAACTGACGCGGAGAAAAAATGTCGTTCGCGTGCGCGGTAAAACTGAAAGTGATCGAAAAAAATTTGTTGATCCAGAAAGCCGTGCGCGCCGCCATGCCGGCGAAATGGGAATGGACATGACCAATCCCCATTTCGCGCATCCGCAGCCCGATGTAAACCGCCTGGTAAAGCCGAAGGAAATCAGTGCGACGGCCCCATTCATCGAGGGCGGCAACAATGTCTGTGCCGAGCTTCCCTTTTTTTGCGGCGTGTCGAACGCCTTCCAGCACTTCCTTTTCCTCCGGAAGATAATGCACCCGTTCGACGATACGCGTGTCCCAATCTTGCAGCGGCTCGCCTTTCGGGTTTCGGATGGAAAAGATTGGAAGCGCGATATCCTGCCGATCCAGTTCCGCCACTTCCCGATAGCAAAACGTTTGTCCGAATGACGGGAACCGCTCGAACAAGTAAGCGAAACGCGCCATGGGTCCGAATTATTGTAGCGGCGGTCTATGACCGCCGAAAATCAACATTGCAAATTACAACCCTGCACCACGTTTACGGCGCTCACAGAGCGCCGCTACAGTTGAAAGCTAGTTACACGCTGCCGCGCTTGACGGGAATCGGTCTTCCCGACTCATCGACCGCGACCAACGTAAAGACGCCATGCGTGACGCGGAGTTCTTCGCCCGTCATGTAACGCGTCACCCAAACCTCGACGGGGATGGTCATCGAAGTCCGCCCGATTTTCTCGACATGCGCATAACACCTGACGGTGTCCCCCACTCTCACCGGCTGCAGGAACGACATTCCTTCCATCGCCACTGTGACGACGCGCGCTTGCGCCGTCTTCGCCGCGAGAATCCCACTGCCCAGGTCCATTTGTGAGGTCACCCACCCCCCGAAAATGTCGCCATTCGGATTGGTGTCCTGAGGCATAGCGATGGTTTGAATCACCAGCTCGCCTTTTGGTCGCTCGCTCATGTCGCGCGCATAATAGCACAACCTTTGACCATGCAATCTTCCTCTGCCTCTGCTTCTTTGCTCTGCAACAAAGATTCAGAGGAAGCGGAAGAGGAAGATTACAAGAGCAGCATACAATCGCCGTAACTGTAGAAGCGATAGCGTTCACGGACCGCTTCCTCGTATGCACGAAGAATGAATTCGCGTCCGGCAAATGCACTCACGAGCATCAGCAAAGTCGAGCGCGGTAAGTGAAAATTCGTCAACAGCGCGTCGACAACTCGAAACGAAAACGGCGGGTAAATGAACAAATCGGTCTCGCCTGACTGCGCTGCGATCTCGCGGTTGTGAAACTCGACGGCTTTAAGCCGTCGAGTTTGAAGCGCAGCGGTTTCGAGAACCCGCACAACGGTTGTCCCGACGCCCACCACGCGCTGCGCGTTGTTGATCTCCTCTGCGGCTTCGGGCGAAATAAAGAAGCGCTCGGCATGCATGCGATGTTTGACGACATCGTGCGAGCGCACGGGAAGAAATGTCCCAGGTCCGACGTGCAGAGTGATAAACGTGTGCGGGATCTCGCTTAAGATTTCTTGAGTGAAATGAAGGCCGGCGGTGGGCGCCGCGACCGCGCCGGCCGCGCGAGCGAAGACGGTCTGGTAGCGCGCCGTGTCCTTTTCGTCGCTCGCCCGGTCAATGTACGGCGGCAACGGCATGGAACCACGCGCGTAGGGATTGAAATCTTCTTCGAATGCAATGATACGTTCGCCGTCTGCCGTGATGCTCTCGACTTGCAAGGACACGTTGTCGATCTTCGCCGTCGCGCCAATACGCATTTTGCGTCCGGGCTTGACCATGCATTTCCAACGTTCGGGACCGGCGCGCTGAAGAAACAAAAATTCAATCGCGCCGTCGTCGGAAAATCGCCGTGCCGGCAGCACGCGGGTATCGTTTAGCACAAGCAGATCACCCGAGTGTAAAAATCTTTTTAGCTCGCGAAATAGACGGTGCTCAATCTTGTCCCCGGCGCGATGCAGAACCATCATGCGTGAATGTTCCCGGCGTTCGAGCGGGCGCTGCGCAATCAATTCCGGCGGCAGAACGTAATCGTAATCGCCTAGCTGCGCGCTCATCGCTGTTGCGAACATTACCGCAAAGTCAAACCGCGCGCGTTGTATGACAGCATGTTGTCGCTTCCCTAGTGTGCTGGCCTGCGACAAGCTTAAGTTGCGCCAGGAGCGGGATGTTTATGGGATTCGATTCGCAGAAAAAACAGCTCCTATCGGAGCGGCATATTGGCAAGAGACATTGGGGCGTTTTACACATATCGCTCCTACCGGAGCTCGATATGCGATTATCGCCCGAGCTATAGACATGCCACGCCTGGGGCGCTGTGGACTTAAAGCCGCAGTTGTCAGCGCACACCAGGGTCAACAATATTCAGCCAAACAACCGGAGCTGAGTTGTCGATCGACGAAATGATTTACACGAAAGCGTCGGCCGCGCGCCAATGCCGGCGCGACGACAACCGACCTTGAATAGCGATGCGATTTGCTCGGCAAAAATTCCTTCTCCCGTCATGCGCGTGTGCCATTCCGAATTATTCAATCGGTTTCCGCGTAAATGCCTGATCCGCCGTAGCACCTTTTCTTTGCGCTCGGGAAAATGTTCCTCCAGCCAGTGCTCAAATAGCGGAGCCACTGCCCACGGCAGACGGATGATCGTATAACCCGCAAATTGCACGCCTGCTTTCGCGCAAGCGTCCAGAATCTTCGGCACCTCGTGATCAGTGAGGCCGGGAATTATCGGCGCGACCATGACGCCCACTGGAATGTTCGCCGTGCGAAGTTGTGCGATCGCGTCGAGTCGTCCTTGCGGCGATGTGGTGCGCGGCTCGAGCACCCGCTGCAAATTTTGATCAAGTGATGTGACTGAAATGTTGACCGCCGCTGCATTAGACGCGGCGAGCTCGCGCAGCAGGTCAATATCACGCGTGACGAGATGATTCTTCGTGATGATCGCCACCGGGTTTCGAAACTGCGCGAGCACGTCAAGGCAACCGCGGGTGAGCCGTAACTTTCTTTCGACCGGCTGATATGGATCTGTAACGCCGCTCAACACAAGCGTCTGCGGCTGCCAACGTGGCGATTCCAGTTCCGCGCGCAGCAACTCGGGCGCGTTCGTTTTCACCATGATTTTGCTCTCGAAATCGAGCCCGGCAGAAAATCCGAGATACTCATGAGTTGGCCGCGCATAACAATAGATACAGCCGTGCTCGCAACCGCGATACGGATTCAAGCTCGTTTCGAAACCGACATCAGGACTCTTGTTGCGGGTGATAATCGATCGCGTTCCGTCACGAAAATACTGAGTCGCTCTCCGCGGCGTCTCTTCCGTGTCCGCGCCGACATCCACTGCATCAACGTCGTTTAAATCGACGTGCAGCTTTTCAAATCGATTCGCAGGACTCCAGGACGCGCCGCGCCCGCGAATAGCGGACCGGCTTTGCGGCAGTTCTTCAACAACCGGGACAAATTTCCGGCGCGCCATGTGAGAATGTTCGATTGAACATATGTATTGTCCAGCCCTTTTTGAGCCAGAAAACGTCGAACGACCAACGCTCAACGTTGAACGCTCAAGAATTTTCTACATTCAGTGTTGGACGTTGGACGTTGGACGTTGGACGTTGCCCATCCATTCCCGGAGGGGTGGCAGAGCGGTTGATCGCGCCGGTCTTGAAAACCGGAAGGCCGAAAGGCCTCGTGAGTTCGAATCTCACCCCCTCCGCCACCTTGATTATCAAGCACTTACAGCGACAACGTCTCCACGCATAACGCCACCGCATAAACGCGCCAAGTCTTAGCCGAATTAGGATCACGACCAAAATCCAATGCGTCTAGTTCGCAGAGTCTGGGCGCGGCATTGACAGTCCGGTCCCAGTGCCTCACGCTTCAATTGACTTACAAAGGACGTGACGCGATGCCCGTAACGAACGCGATTGGAGAACAAGTCATAGAAGCCGTTGTAGCTGGACCCGATGGAGCAAATCGACTCTTCACCATTACTGGAGCAGCCGACGTCTGTATTCGGGCGACGCGTCATCAGGGTGCCACCGAGACCTGGACTTTCTTGGTGGGACCAATTCTTACGCGCTTGCAGTTTCATCGGGCGATAGCCACGGCTTCCGTAGCTTCGCAGATCGTAAGCGTACAAACCGCACCGCGGGAGTTCACGGTCAATGTCGACTCCGTCGAGGCCGACTGGGACGATGAAGCGCAACGGGTCAACGTGCGTGTTGAAATCGGTGTCCATTCGAACGGGGCCACTGTCGAGATTACCCAAGTTCGCTATTGGGTCGCGATTCTGGCACAGATGTGAAGGCGATGTCGCGCAGGCCACACGTGATGTCTGCCAACCCACGCCCCGGTAACTATGCTGCCGATGTCCCATAGTGTCTTACGCTCTCCAAAGAGCCACAGACATGTTGGAATGTAACACACTAAAAGAGAGTAATAGACTAAAAGAGAGTGCCTCGGGCCCGGACAGAAACCACGGCTTTAGATCGCCCGCCAGCAGGAATTACGTCAGCAAGGGCAAGCTGGCGAAGCGCAATGGCGAGGAAAAGTGCAAAGTCGCGCACGCGACTTTGCCGACGGCTTCGTTTTTGCGAAACGGGTGAAGCTCTGCCGGCTTTCATCGCAGTTGGCTGACAGCAGGCGCTTTGGATCGTCACTTTTCGCCAACTTTGATGTTTTGCCTTCAAACAAGGCCGAGTGTTCACGTGAACAGAGATATGTTTCATTCGGGCTTCCCGGTACAGGGCTCTACTACATTAAAATACTTTCCCGTTCAGCCGACCCAAATACCACCGGTCCGCTCCGTTCACCAGCAGAAACCGGTTTCGCCACCAATTAACGCCCCTTCGCCATCACAAAATCCTCCCGTGTTGAGTCCGCCGCCATCAAGTCAACCGCCCTGGTGGACACAAAAGGATTTATGACTTTGCTGGCTGACTTTGCTCGCCGGAGGGGATTTTGATTCCTGCTAGTAGTTATTTTCGATTTCGATTTCCGATTGCCGATTTCTGATTGGCAGCAATACGAACTGCGCTACCAAAACGGCGCATGAGGTTCCCAGAACCGCTGCGCAAACGACGTCGGAAAGATAATGGGCGCCGATGTACATTCTTGAGAATCCGATCAGAATCGGGATTGCGAGGCACGCAAGGCCGGCTCGCCGACGGGCGATAATTAAAACGCTAAAGAACGCGGTCGAGGCGCCAACATGTCCGGATGGAAATGAGTGATATTTCGAGCTGAAACGCGGCCCGCCCCAACGTGTGTCAGTGTGCACGGACGGGCGAGCCCGGGGAACGGTGCGCTTAATCACGGTCCCTGCCACACCTGCCAGCATCATGGCTAATAGCATGGCCAGGAAAATCCGCGTCCATTCCTGGCTGCCCCGGCGCCACGCCACTCCCAGGAGAATTAATCCAAGTGCGGTATGCGACGGCCAATCGCCAAATAAGCTGACATAACGCATAAAATTGCGCACCGCGGGGGTTTGATGCTGCATCATGAACTCGCGCACGGTGTCGTCGAAATGAAACGAGACCGCGATTGCCGCCGTCGCGATCGCAATCCAGATCACCCAGTAAAAGATCGGGGAGCGCTTCACAAATAAGTTCCCGTTAGCGATTCCAACTCTTACTCTTGCTCATGCTCTTGCTCCTAATCGATCAGAAGTGAGCATGAGCGCGAGTAAGAGCATGAGCAGGATAAACTCGAGCACTGGGAGGTATGCGATCTTATTTTTTAGCTGCGTCATTTTTCACATCGCCGGGACCTGGAGCTTGCCGCTGATCGATCGGGATGAGCCGCGCTTTGCCGAAGCTTCACGCGAAATGATCGAGCGCGGTGACTACATCGTTCCCTACTTCAATAATCAGCTTCGACTCGATAAGCCTCCCCTCACCTACTGGGCAGAGGTAGCGAGCTATCACATCTTTGGCGAAAACGATTTCGCCGCTCGTTTTCCTTCAGCAATAGCAGCGGCACTCACCGCCGTATTAATCCTTGTGTGGGGTCGCCGGATGGGAGGAGAAAAGCTGGGCTGGTGGGCTGCAATTATCTTCACGCTTTCGCTGCAAACCTTCGTTCACGCCAAAGCCGCCGTCGCCGACATGTGGCTGGTATTGTTCGTGACGGTCGCGCATTGGGCGGGATATGAACTGTTTCAACGCCCAACGCCGAACGTCCAACCCGCCTCCGCCGTGGACGGGCTCCGCCGTGGCGAGCGTCCAACGTCCAATTCAGAGCGAATAACGCAGACATCGAACAGTAAACATCAAACAGCCTTGTGGTGGTGGATTTTTTATCTCTCGCTCGCGCTCGGTTTTCTTGCCAAAGGCCCAATTGCTTGGACACCGCTGCTGACCGTTGCCGTGGTAATTATGTACACGCGAGATTGGCAACTGGCGGCGCGCCTGAAGTTTGTCCCAGGAATTTTGTTGACGCTCGTCGTTGTCGCGCTTTGGGGAATTCCGGCCCTGATCGAGACGCACGGGGAGTTCTTTTCAATTGGGATTGGGCGACACGTCATCGGTCGGTCGTTCACAACGATGGAAGGTCACGGCGCGAGTTCCCTAGGCGTGTACGTGCTGTTATTACCTTTCTATTTTGTCACGGTCTTCATCAGTTTCTTTCCGTGGTCGATCAAATTGCCATGGCTAGTCCGGAGATTATGGCGAGGATGGACAGCCGGGGTCAACGATCCCGGCTACAGCGGAAATGTGATTGACACTTATCTGCTAACCGGGATCGCAATCATCTACGTTATCTTTAGCCTTGTTAGCACGAAGTTACCGCACTATACGCTGCCAGCTTTTCCGCTGCTTGCGCTTTTGCTTACGCGGCACTGGCAAGCAGCGGTGGCCGGAACCGCGCGCTCCTCGTTTGCAAGGATCGCCGTCTCTGCCGCATGTGTTTGGATCGCAATGGCCCTCGTGGTCCCACCAATGGTGGCGCGATTTTTTCCTGCGTATCAGCTCTTTCAGGTGTCACGCACGTCTTTGCAGCCGAACATGCAATTTGCTGGGGTCGAATTCCAGGAGCCAAGCCTGGTCTGGTATTTTCGCTCACGGGTGAAAGGCTTCCTTACGCCACTGAACAAGCGCCGTGGTACGGATTTTATGAGCGCCTCAGGTGGGCGCTTTATTATTTTACCGACGTCCGTTGCGGGCAAATTCTTCGCGAATCCGCCCCAAGGCTGGGAATTTTTCACGACCAGTGGCTTCAACATTACGAAAGGGAAACGCGTCGATCTAACGCTGGTGCTGAAACCAGAGTGATTCGTTGAAGCAATTAAAGCGTTGAAGCGTTACGATGTTGAATTGCAAAACAAGCAGACCGCTTTAACGCTTCAACGGTTCAACGCTTCAACCTTATGAGGGCCGCATGATCACCTTTCTCGATGGCAAATTGGTAAGCGCCTTGCCCACGCAGGCAACCGTCGATGTCGGCGGCGTCGGGTACGAAGTGTTCATTCCACTGTCGAGCTATGACAAGTTACCCGCAGTCGGACAGCCGATTCGCATCCTCACGCATCTGGCTGTGCGTGAAGACGCGCATTTGCTCTATGGGTTCATGACGTCGTCGGAGCGCGATCTTTTCCGATTGCTGGTCAACAACGTGTCCGGCATCGGGCCGAAGCTGGCGCTCGCAGTGTTGAGCGGGATGAGCGTGACCAATTTCAAAGCCGCGGTAGTGAACTCTGACGTTGCAGCGATTTCGAAAATCAGCGGGCTCGGAAAAAAGACAGCTGAGCGAATTGTTCTCGAATTAAAGGACAAGGTCGGCGTGGCTGCGGCATGGGAAGCAGCCAGCGCCGCGCACGCGCCGACGCCAGAACAGGAACAGGCGAACGAAGCAGTGCTCGCGCTGATCGCGCTCGGCTACAAACAAGTCGATGCGCATAAGACAGTGCACGATTTACAGAAGCAAGGCGAAGCGAAATCAGCGGAGGAACTGGTGAAGCTTGTGCTAAAGAAGATGGCGGCAGGCAGGTGAGAAGAAAACGTCGAACGCTCAACGTCCAACGCCCAATATTCAATTCAGATTTCTGCATTCGACGTTGGACGTTCGACGTTGGACGTTGGACGTTTGCTTGATAATGCAAGCGCAGGTTCAAGACGAGAGACTGTCCGCAATCCGTGCAGCGTTCCCCAAAGAGGGCCTCTTCGCAGAAAAGGAGTGGCTGCTTTCGCCCGACGCATTTCCGATCGACAGGAAATTTCTCGCCGATCTCGAGCAGCTCGGGCATCGGCTGTTTGTTTTTCAGCGGGCTTGCAACCAGCTGTATCAGCTCAGCATTAAAGGCAAGCAGCCCGAATGGGTAGCACGGTATCTCGACGCCGGTAAACCGAAACAGTTGATTGAATTTTCGCGGCGGAAGGAAATCCGCGACGATTTGCCGCGAGTAATCCGGCCAGACCTCATCCTCACAGAGAAAGGTTACATCATCGCCGAGATCGATTCGGTGCCCGGCGGGATTGGTCTGACCGGTTGGCTGAACCAGACATATTCGTCATTCGATGATGACATCATCGGCGGCGCGAACGGCATGCTGGACGGATTTCGCACAGTGGTGCCAGACGGCGCCGATATCGTCATCTCGCAGGAATCGGCAACCTACCGGCCGGAGATGGAGTGGCTCGCCGAGCGATTAAAGCAGCGGCGTGCCGTAGCCGGAGTCGATGACTCCGGTTCTGTTCGCAATTTCGCATCGGCCGGGATCAACGATCCCGGCTACAGTTGGCGCGTCGTTTCGGCAGAAAATTACGAGCCACAGGCCGGACGCGCAGTGTACCGGTTCTTCGAATTATTCGACCTGCCAAATATTCCCGGAATCAAAGAGACGCTGCGGGCCAACGCGGAAGGACGAATTACGATAACGCCTCCGATCAAACCGTATCTCGAGGAGAAAATGTGGTTCGCGCTATTCTGGCTTCAGCCGCTGCGCGAATTTTGGCGACGCGAACTGGGCGAGAAATATTTCATCAAGTTACAGGAAGTGATCCCCTACTCCTGGCTCCTCGATCCAACTCCCCTGCCTCAACACGCAGTCATTCCGCGACTGGAAATTCACGATTGGCGTGAAGCTGCGAAGTTCAGCCAGAAAGATCGCGATCTTCTCTTGAAAGTGAGCGGTTTTTCCCCGCTTGGCTGGGGCAGCCGCGGCATCGCGCTCGGGAGCGACCTACCGCACGCCGGTTGGGAAAAGCGAATCGACCACGCTTTGGCAACGTTCGAATCGTCACCAACGATCCTGCAGCGTTTTCACAAGGGCCGCTTGTTTGAGCACAGCTACTGCGATCCAAATTCAGGCGAACTGAAGTTAATGAAAGGCCGAGTGCGCCTTTGCCCGTACTATTTCGTTGAAAGTGATCGTGTGAAGTTACGCGGTGCGCTGGCCACAATTGCCCCAGCCGACAAAAAGTTTTTACATGGCATGAGCGAGGCGATCCTGGTTCCATCGAAGGCTCAATGAAGGAAACGGGTCCTGCGATACGTGCAGGGCACAGTGTGAAAGCGATGCGACGACGCATCGCACTCCAAAAGCACTTCGTGCGAAATCCATGGGAAGCTCTGTTCTGTTTCGCGCCCGCTTTTGGAGTGCGCGCGCGTCCTCGCGCCGCTTTTACAACGACATTATGCGCACCGACGTCGTGACAGTTCGGGAAAGTCGAACGTTTAGCCTCTAGCCGTTTTTAAGCGTGCAACCGCGTGGGCGTTGCGCCAGAAAAGACGCATGATAACAAAAAATATTGGAATACTGCTGCTCGCTATTTATCTGATTCTTGTTGGAATCACTACGCTCTTTCACCTGGGATTGGACCAATCGTCATGGGAGTCTTGGCGCTGGTGACCGGCATTTTGATCTTGGTCGGCAAATAGTTAATGGCTTCACCTCGCGGGGCAAGAAGAGGACGGCGCGCAACGTCGACGGATATTGCCTGTTTCACAGTGCTCCAACTGCCGCCGAGATCAGCAAAACGACGATGCTAAGCGAAATGAAGATCTGGATCATTGCCAGAACCTTTGCCCAGCGTGCGAGCAGCGGCGCGTCGGTCGGCCCGAATGTGGAGCTCTGCGTGAACGCGACGAACAGATAATCGACAAAGCGCGGATGCCAGCGTGCACAAGCAAATTCGGATCGCTCGTCGTGTGGGATTTGCATCTGTGGAAAAAGGAAACTCTTGCTGCCGAATTTCCGTTGTTTCTGGCGCAGGGTTGGCCCGCCACCGTCCAGGCGCCAGTACCAGAGCGCGAACACGATCACATTCGTTAGCCAGAGTAGTCCGCCAGACCGGAGCAACTGCAATGGAGATTCGCGGTGCGTCGGCAATAGGCGCACGAGTAAAATTACCGAGCCAATCAGCGCCAGCGTCGTGATTCCGTTAATAATGAATCCGAGAAGGCGATTGAGTGATTGTTTTCCCACGCGATGGCTCACCACAGTCGGCACTAGCAAAACGACAATGACAGTCGGCAACAACCAAATCGGGCCGACCACGACGTTGCGTGGCAGGGCCAGGTAGATAGCGCCGACGGCGAGAACCGCGGCTATCGTCTGGCCGCGTGGCTCTGGTTTATCAACGTACTCTGGCATGTGTGTTTTTCCGCATAAACGAAATTCGCGCTGTGATCAATACTTGTACCGAAATCGGAGCCAGGTGAACGACGTCGCGCTTGCTTTGTCTGGGTCGGTCAGCAAATGTGATCTCCGTTGCCTTCGGGATAACACTCGGAGCTAGAAGCATGACAAAGCGTGAAACTGTCGGGCCGTTCACGGTGGGCGTAGAGCGCGCGGTATTGCGCTCGATCGGAAAGAAAATGACCTGGCTTCAGGCGAAGAGATGTAAGGTGGAGCTTGCCAAATATCTTGATGAGAAGAGACTGCCCGACAGCGGTTACTGCGGGCTAAGTACCGCATTGGCGCGAAACGTTGAAGAAGAACTGCGCTCCGATAATGATGCGTTCGCGCAATCGGTTTGGGGCAGACCGTGGGCCGAGATCTTTGCCTCTGATGTGACGGAAGAGTTTACGCCTAACGATTTCGAGATGCGTCCGCCAGACTGGTTCACCGCGCGACGCCTTCGGCGGGCAATTCGCAGAATGAACGCCCTTGCCCACGAAATACTTTCAGATCCTGAGCTCGCCGTGGAAGCACCCTGGAACGATGTGACGTACCGGAGCGGGTTCATTGACGAGAGTAGATCGAAAGAACCTGCGACGCAGATTTGAAACGAGATGCGGGACAAATTCGGAAGCCGATGCGGCGAATCATCATCCCGTTTGTGATCGTTGTATTATGTATCGCGTTATTAGCGGTGCTGTGGATTCTTCGTGGACGTGAAATTTCATCGTTCATCGATCATTATTGGACGGTGGAAATCCGGTCCGCGCCCATTCAATCCATCGGGTACGAAGGCAGTGGCACCGGCGGGATTCTCATCGCCAATGACATCAGCTTGAGTCTGAATGACGTCAGGCCAGGTTTGTCGGTTAGTGTTGGCTCAACAAAGGACAACCAACTTGCGCTGGCGAGCAGCGGCAAGGTTTTCCCGTTCGGCCCGCTCACATCCAACTCCGAGAATTCAGGCGACGAACTCGCCACTCGACCGCCTGCAGGCGATCAGGCCTTCCTTGTGATCCGGCACAGCGTTCTCAGTTGGCCAACTCCATTTGATCTCAATTTGATGACCGGTCAGTCGCCGTCTTGGAAGCGGCATATTTACTACGAAATTCGATGGAAGAAATCCTCCGGCCCGAACCTGGAAATGCTTTGGGGGTATGAGCAATTCTTTTATCCCGGCAACGGTTGGGCCAGCGGATTCATGACGCGCGAAGGCTCCACGGGTCTGATTCGAGTAGACATCAAGCAGTAACGGCGGTGAAAGACGTCGTTCCTTGAGCAAACCGCCTCTTTTCTGCATCGTTCCCTGTGCGACTGTCGCAAAAATTTGAAAAACTCTTTACCCGCGACGCGATCGAAAGCCTATGGGAGCACGCTTGCCGCTGGACGCACCCGGTAAGCTCTCGACGCATTCTGGGCACGATTGATAAAGCGGAGTTGGTAAGGCTCCGCGAACATTACCCGTATCGGCCGAACGCGCGAAAGATCAACGCGTACGAGGACGCAAACTACTGGGTTGGCGTTAACGTAAAGCGCGTGCAAGACCTCTGGCTTGATCGGTCGCCGCGGCTCGACATCCTAGATCTCGGCTGTGGCCCGGGATATTTTCTCTATCTTTGCCGTCTGTTCGGCCACGAAGGTCTAGGGCTCGATCCAGATGATGAACCTTTTTTCCGCGGGACGACCAAGTTCTTCGGCGTTAGCCGCGTCGTCGCGCGAATCAAGGCGCAGGCCCCTTTGCCGGATCTGGGCAAACGATTTGACCTTGTTACCGCGCATCGCGTGTGTTTCCACCGAATCGGACGGCGTGAAAACGGTGAATGGTTGGAATGGACAGAGGCTGATTGGAAATTTTTCATCAACGATATTCGGACAAACCTTCTAAAACCTGACGGGCGGCTCCTTCTGGAATTTAACCGACGACAGAACGGGTCTTCATTTTTCACACCAGAACTGCGAGCGTTTTTCGAATCGCAAGGCGCGCGGATCGTGCGTTGGAAAGCGCTGCTTGCAGCAGATCCGGCTGAGCGGCCGCGATTCAAACAACTCAGGTAAACCACACTACAGGTCTACGTTTAGCGGCCACGCCTGTCACTGCTGGTGCTCTCATTAAAACTCGCTTCAGCGAGGTGACTTCCTCCGGCGATCAGTATGAGAACTGCTTTAGCGGTTTGCGTGGCGCCGAAACACAGAAACCGCTAAAGCGGTTCCTGTGTGGCTGCGTGCGATTACCCACCCCGCTAAAGCAGGGTGTTATTGAGATTTCAAGGTACGGACCCTAAACCGCAGCTATGTCTTCCGAACGCTGTCTGGACGGTGGGGCGTCCCAGCTCCTCACAATTTCCAATCAGAGCAATCCCAGTCTAGCAGTCGCTCAATTTTGGAGATGTCTTCGGCGAACAGATGGTAAAGGAAAACGCGCTCCTCCCAATTCATCGCCCGCTCGTATGGCACAACGTTTCTGTCTTTGTTACGCCGCGAACGCACAGGTTTGCGGCCAAGGAATGAGAAGATTGAGGCGAGCGTTTGGCGTTGGTTCGCTTTGAATTCTTCGAACTTAACAACCTTTATTTGCTCGCTCGGAAAAAATTTGAAGACGCGCTCGAGTTGGCGTCCATAAAATCCTCGCTCGAGATAGGCAAAACGGCGCGCTTCAGTCGGCGGCGCGCCGGCAATGCGCGTTTCTTCTTCTCGAATCGCGTCGAAAAAATCCAGCGGCTCGCGGCCTCTGTAACGCTGCATGTTCCAGTGGGCAAACGCACGCTCGACCGGATTCCGCAGCAGAATTAGCAATTTGATCTTCGGATAGTAATTCCAAATCCGTTGCATCGCCGGTTCGTGATACATGTAACTGGGTGTGCAATCACCTGCGATAGTCGACGGAGCAATCGGCGGATAATGTTTGTGCAATTCGTCATAATTAGGCTCTGCAACAAACATTGCGTCGTTATCGAAGAAATGGATTTCCTGCTGATCGCCCATGCAGATGTCGGGATGTCTGCTCAGAAAGTAGTGCAGCGCCGTCGTGCCGGATTTCTGCGCGCCGGCCAGAATGAAATCGAGCCGCTCAATTTTGCGACGCTTGGTCCGAAACATCGGTGCAAAATTTATTCAAACCATCGCAATTGGCGAGGGTACGACTGAATTATCCACAGACGCCTTCTGTGCCTGTGCTTCGAAGAGCGTCAGCGCACTGCCACGAAAGCTTTCGGCGTTGGGTTTTGGACTGCGGCGGTGCTTCGCCGCTTTCAATTTGTTGCCTTTATCCCTGCCCTTTATGATTTCGCTCATGTACAAGTGGTTTCGTCTGCAGTTTCGCTATTCAGTCTTGCTCTTTGTTGTCGGAATGACTACCTCCGCATTTGCCGATGAAGGCATGTGGCTTTTCAACGCGCCGCCGCTGAAACAGCTCAAGGAAAAATATCAGTTCGAGCCGTCGCCGCAGTGGCTTGAACATCTCCAAAAAGCCAGC
>JBKPBJ010000018.1:0-13624 GCA_046726875.1 Verrucomicrobiota bacterium | reverse complement strand
CGGCGCACGCGAAGATTCGCGAGCGACTAAAGCGCGAGTTGGGAGTGACGCTGCGGGAATAGTTCTTTGAAAACAGAGCCGTTCGTTGAGGGTTGGGAAGAAAACCAGTGCTTTTCTCTCAACTCTCGACCAACGGCTCTTCGGCGGTCCCGAAACGGTTTTGATTTCGGGATCGAACATTTACCCTGCGATGTTCGAGATTACGAGGTAGGATTCCCGAACCGCTATTTGACAAAAACTAGGAGGCTGGGTCGTCCGCAGAGAATGGCAAGCCTTGATTGGAAGTCAGACGCTGCGGCGACGGTCATCCACCCGTTACTGAAAGGGAACGGGTGATCCGCCTGAACGGCATCGGCGGGGTAAGATTTCAAGAACCCGGATCGAAATTTCGATCCGGGTTTTTTTCGTGGCTGCCCTCGCGGTCATCCCGAGCGAAGCGCAGCGAAGTCGAAGGATCTCGTGAAATCATCGGTCGGTTTATATCTCCGGGATTCCTCGACTTTGCTCGGAATGACAATGCGTTTAACGCTTCAACAAATTTGAAAATTCATGCGCACCCTCGATACTGAGCGGTGAAGTGCGCACACTTATAGCCCTCGAAGACGGCCGATATTTCGAGGGCGAATCGTTTGGCGCGACCGGCACATGCGTCGGTGAGATTTGCTTCAACACCGCGATGACCGGTTACCAGGAACTGCTGACAGATCCGTCGTATCACGGGCAAATCGTGGCGATGACGTATCCGTTGATCGGAAACTACGGCGTCAACTCGCTCGATGGGGAAAGTCGGTCCCCGCACGTGCGCGGATTCGTCATCGAGGAACTGACCGATGTCCCAAGCAACTGGCGCTCGGAAATGTCACTCGATGAATACTTGCGGAAATGGAATATCCCCGGCGCGAAAGGAATCGACACGCGTGCGCTCACGCGGCATCTGCGCACGCGCGGCGCGATGAAAGCGTGCCTGACGACTGAAGAGATCTCGCCGGAAGAAGCAATGCAGAGAGCGATTGAAGGCGAGGGTGTGATCGGGATGGATTACGTGCGCGAAGTCTCAACGAAAAAAATTTATCGGTGGGATCCGGAGGACAAACTCAGCGCGCCATGGTCGATCCAAAAATCAGCGGACGGACAAGGCAAACGACCCCTGCCACCAATCCGCTCCCGAATTGCCGCTTACGATTACGGCATCAAGGAAAATATTCTGCGCCTGCTCCGGCAGAAAGGGTTCGAGGTGACTGTCGTTCCGGCTGGCACCTCGGCTGAAGAAGTGCTGACCTTCGATGCCGACGGAATTTTTCTTTCCAACGGTCCGGGCGATCCCGCGGCGCTCGATTACGCGCACAAAACCGTGCATGATCTAATGGGCAAGAAACCTATCTTCGGGATTTGTCTCGGCCATCAAATTCTCGGGTTCGCATTCGGCGGATCGACATTCAAATTGAAATTTGGCCATCGCGGTGCGAATCAGCCGGTCAAAGATTTGCGCACCGGCAAAGTGGCGATCACAGCGCAAAATCACGGTTTCGCCGTGGATTCGGAGTCGCTGCCCTCTGAGGTTGAAGTGACTCATATCAACTTGAACGACGGCACAGTGGAAGGAATGCGCCACAAGGAACTGCCGATCTTCAGTGTGCAATATCATCCCGAAGCTGCGCCCGGGCCGCATGACGCTACCTATTTTTTCGACCAGTTCGCTGAGCTGATCGAAAAACAGAAGTAACGAAGCTCGAATAACCAAATGGTTGACCGGTCTGTCGAGCAGGCCAGATTTATCTCATGTTCAATTCAAGCAACGACAAACCTACACTGATGAAAATCGTCGTCGCAGCGACATTCATCGCAGCACTGACATTCTCGCCGCTGGCGGTCGCGCAGGAGCACGAACATGGCGGTGACACAGCTGCGTCGAAAGAAGTGACCGGCGAAGTAGTCGACATGATGTGCTACGTCGATCACAACGCTGTCGGCGAGAAGCATGGTCAAGCTTGCGGAGCCAAGTGCATCAAGAGCGGCGGCCCTGTCGGCATTGTCAGCGACGGCAAAGCGTATCTGGTCGTCGGCGAACACAAGCCGATGAACGGTCAGTTGGCTGACTACTGCGGCAAAACGGTCACATTGAAGGGCAAAATGGCCGAGCGCGGTGGCATCGCCATGCTCGAGAACGCCGAGGTTGTAAAGAAATAGCTGTAGGCCGTTTCGCCGCGCGAAACGCGCGCGTCGCCCGCAGGGCGACGGCTACAGTGAGTCATTTGTAATAAGGCCGAAGTGACGGGCGTAGCTTGCCGATCCGAAGAGCGTTTTCGATTTGCAAATCGGGGACATGCTCGTCGGAAAGCTTTCGAATCTCGCCTGACTCGAGCGCAGCAATAGGTAGTCCGTCGCGAAAGAGAATGCGGTTTGCGGTGAACGCAGGGATTCGCGTTCCCGGTGTGAGAACACCATGCAAATTCAAAGGATCGGCGGCGCTCAGCGTGATCAACTCGCCATTCCACGATGTCTTGCGGATCGACCGCAACAGACCGATCGCCTCCGGCAACGCAAATTGTTCGCCGCTTACTCCGCCAACGAAATAACCGCCGCGAATTTCTCCGCGTGCTTCCAAACGCCGATAGAATCGCCCCAACTCGTACCAGGTGACGGGAAAACTCTCGCGCTCGAGCAATCGGCGGAACACAACGCCGTACCGGCGCAACAAAACTCGAGCGAATTTTTCCATCGCGGTTTCGCGCGGAGCTGGGCCGTTTGACCCGCCGGCGGCGACTGGAACCGCCCCGCTCCTTGGCAATATCGACCAGCGGCCTGCAAACTCGATGCTCGCGAGACTCGTTCTGCGCCGGCGTTTTGCAATGTTCCGGCCAAACGTTGGCCGTTTATTGGACGGGACGAGAAGTGCGCGTAACCCGTCGAAACTGTCCGAAGTGACCAGACCGAGTGCCGCAAGCTGCGACAAAGCCTCTTCAACTTGGGAAGGCAACACCGACTTGTCGGTGCGACGGACCAACTCGCTGAAGAAAAGCGCGCCGCCATTTTGCAGTGCCTCAAACGCAGCTTGGCGCGTGACCGAAAGTTCGATTGCCGAGTTCGGCATGGTCAACGTGAGCCAATCGGTGAGATTTTCGCGCAGATAAAGCGCGATTGGACTCGTCCGCAACGGCGCTGATGCTCGTGCGTTGGGATGTTGCGGGGTACTCAAACGGCCCCAGCCAACCCGACCGGAAAAACAGAGCCGGTCCAGCCATTCGGGATCGTAATCGGCCACGCGCGCCGGAAGCACCGCCGATTCCCATGCAGCCAATGGCAACTCGCAACCGTCGAGCTGTTCCAGGACGGATTGCAAACCTTCCAGACCTTCGACCCGATGTTCCTGGTCGGCTCGTTGCCACGCGAAAAGAAAACGATAAAAATCATGAATCGAGACCGGCTGAATTTCCGCGCGTAATCGATCGATGGTGAGCCGATGAATTCGCGCCAATAATCTGCGATCACACCATTCTTGTTCCGCGGTATCTGGATGAAATTTGCCTTGCAAAACAAAACCTTCCGCTTCGAGTGCGAGCAGCGCTGCGTCAATGTCCGACTGTTGCAAAACCAGTATATGTGCGAGCTCCCCAGCCGTAATTGGTCCGCCAACCTCCATGTGACCACGAACCAATTCGCGAATCGCATCGGGGCGTTCCCACGTCTTACCGCGCATGGAATCGGGCAAAACCAATTCCGGCTTAACTACGGCCTCGGGGTAAATGATCCGGAGCGTCGGAAGCCGTTCCGCAGCCACGTAAAACGTTTTATCCGCGTCGGCGTTTTGGAGTGCGCGGACATGTCTGCGCTTTGAAAGCGGTCCCGCAGTCGCGGGATCGCCGCAGTCCAAAACGAGACGCGCCGCCCGGTTCTCCGCAACGAGTGCGGAGAAGAATTGCTCTGCGTTTTCACCGGCCGTTCGGTGAATCTCCTCCGGCGTCATCGCGCCTATCAACATCATCGCGTCGTGCAGCTCATCCGCGTTCGTCGCCGTGGGCCGTGCGTCCGCTTTGACCTTTTCGATCGCAGCAGAGTCGAGGATACCGAGGCCGTCCCTTCCATTTCTTTCCGAAGCACGCCGCGTGTAAACAGCTTGAGTGCGCCGTTCTTCAAGAGGCGCGTTGTCGAGAAATGCGTACGGCCGCGCATTCAGAATCTCGGCTGCGAGCGGCGATGGCTCCGGCAGATCGCGCGCGATACAGCGGATCTCGCCGTGCTCGATTCTGCGCAATATTTCCTCCAATCCGTCAATGTCCATTGCTTCGGTGACGCAATCATCAATAGTCTGCCTAACCAGTGGATGATCCGGAATCTCGCGGTCGCCGACGATGTGCTCCAAACAAGCGAGCTGATCCGGGAAAACTGCGGCCAGAAGATTTTCCGATTCCATGCGCTGCAGCGGCGCGGCGATTTTCGCGCCTCCTCGGAAACGCGGCACGGCGAGCGAACGGGTTGCATTCCAGCGCCAGCGAATCGTGAACATTGGCGCGTCGAGCAACGCTTGAACCAAAAGATCACGAACTGTTTTGGAATTGAGATACCGAAAGACTTCGTCGAGCGGAAATGAGTGCTGCGTACCGAGCGAAATCACAATCGCGTCATCCGTTGCTGCGGCTTGCAGCTCGAAATTGAAGGAACGACAAAAGCGTTTTCGCAGCACCAAACCCCAGGCGCGATTGACTCGGCTGCCGAACGGCGCATGCAAAACGAGCTGCATCCCGCCCGATTCATCGAAGAAGCGCTCCAGCACCAGCGTTTGCTGTGAGGGAATTGCGCCTAACGAACGATATGCGTCCGCAAAATACGCGGCGATCTGTTCCGCGGCGTTTTGTGGCAACTGGAATTCGTTGGCGATCCATTTTGCGACATCTCGCGTTGGAGCCGGCGCGCCCTCCCGCCGTTGACTGTGACTGTCCCTCAGCCCCTCCGGCCCGAGGGCGGGCCGACTCCACCGGCCGAACAAACGTTCGATTTCCATCCGCAAATTAGAAACAGCACCCGAAAGCTCGTTGGTTCGCGCGGGAGCTTCGCCCAGCCAAAATGGAATTCCCGGTGGCTGACCTTTGGCATCCTCCACCCGAACGACCCCGGAATTCACGCGCAGGATTCGCCACGATGCATTTCCCAGCTGAAAGATATCTCCGGCGAGACTTTCGACGGCAAAATCCTCGTTGACTGTCCCCACGAAAGTTTCTGACGGCTCGAGAATCACTCGATAATCGGCATTATCAGGAATCGCTCCGCCGGAGGTTAGTGCAGTAAGTCGCGCTCCACGGCGGCCGCGCAAACGATGATTGATCGCGTCATGATGAATTAACGCCGAGCGTCGCCCGCGCTTTGTGCTGAAACCTTCGGCAAGCATCGTCACAACCTGATCGAACTCAGCGCGGGTTAGATTGCGGTACGGCCAGGCTGAACAGACGAGGTCGAAGAATTCGTTCTCATCCCAATCTTCTGTAGAAGCTGCGGCGACCACTTGCTGCGCGAGCACATCCAGCGGTTTTTCGGGAATGGTGAGCCGATCGAGTTCGCCGCGATTAACACAGCGCAACAGCGCCGCGCACTCGATCAATTCATCGCGGCTCAACGGAAAAATCCGACCTTTTGGCAAACCGCCGCGCTTATGCTCAGCCCGACCGACGCGTTGCAGGAATATGGTTATCGAGCGTGTCGTGCCCAACTGGCAAACGAGATCGACCGAACCGATGTCGATGCCCAACTCCAGCGAAGCCGTAGCGACGAGCGCTTTCAATTCGCCGCGCTTTAATCGGTCTTCCGCTTCGAGCCGCAGTTTCGCAGAAAGACTTCCGTGATGTGAGGTGACAGCGTCGGCGCCCAGCAACTCGCTCAGGTGATGTGTGACGCGCTCGGCCATCCGCCGCGTGTTGACGAAAACCAAAGTCGTTCGATGCGCCTGAATTAATTCGGCAAGGCGATTGTAGACTTCCTCCCAAACTTCACCCGACATCACCGCCTCAAGCGGCGATTTGGGCATTTCGATCGCCAGATCCAGTTCGCGGCGGTGACCAATATCGATGATCTCGCAATCCGGATCGCCGGCTTTGTCCACGGCGCGAGTGCCAACGAGGAAATGTGCTACTTCTTCGATCGGTTTCTGCGTTGCGGATAAACCGATTCGCTGCAGCGGATCTTGCACTAGTGTAGCCAAACGTTCGACGCTTAATGCGAGGTGCGCGCCGCGGCGGTCATCCACCACCGCGTGAATCTCATCAAGGATAAGCGTGCGCGCGGCGTGCAACATTCTTCGGCCAGATTCGGACGTAAGCAGCAGATACAGCGACTCCGGCGTGGTAACCAAAATGTGCGGTGGCCTTTTGATCAGCGCCTGGCGTTGTGCCGCAGTCGTGTCACCGGTGCGCACTTCGGCGCGAACATCGATGTCGTGGCCATTTGCCTCGCCCAGTAACGCACGAATCCCGGATAGCGGTTCCTGAAGATTCTTTCGGATATCGTTGCTCAACGCCTTGAGCGGCGAGACGTAAACAATCTGCGTCTCATCAGGCAAATGACCTTCCGTGCCCTGTCGAAACAATGCATCGAGAGAAGCGAGAAACGCCGCCAGCGTCTTCCCTGAGCCAGTAGGAGCGGAAATCAGCGCATGCCGGCCGGATTGAATGGCCGGCCAGCCACGCATTTGTGGTTCGGTCGGTGAACCGAATGTTTGTTCAAACCACCGGGCGACCGCGGGATGAAATTGGAAGGACTGCATTGGAAAGAAAATCGCGAAACGCGGAACAGCTAAATTTAAATGGTGTCAGCAGAAAGAAAAGGGTCGCACAAGGTGGATCGGCTTCTCCGAAGACGATGTCCATCGCCGAAGGCCACTAATCAATAGCAAGCGCACGCCGAACATCAGGCGGCAAAGCGCATAGCCAACGCGTTGAGGAGAACGCGTTCCACCCGGAAGATCAAGAGCTCGCGCGCAGCGCGATCACCTCGCCCAACATGCGCAGACTGTCGCGAAAGAAACTAACTTTGCTGCCTTCGGCGTGGTTCCAACGCACTGGAATTTCGCGGATCCGCAAACTGGCGCGGTGCGCGAGATAAAGCAGCTCCACGTCGAACGCGAAACCTTCGATCCGCGCCGCTTCGAGAATCGATCGGCAGGCTTCGAGGCGAAATGCTTTAAATCCGCATTGTGTGTCCCAAAACGGCAATCCCGTAGTGACCCGCACCAGCAAATTAAAAACACGGCCGGCCTGCTCTCGCTGCCACGGTTGATGCACCCCGATCAAGCTGCGATCCAGAGCGCGCGAGCCAAATGCGATGTCCACTTCGCCATTCGTGATCGGATCGATCAGCTTCGGCGTCTCCTCAAGTGGCGTGGAAAGATCAGCGTCGGAAAAAACCCCGATTGGTGTCCGCGCAGCAAGTAGTCCAGAGCGCACCGCGGCGCCCTTCCCGCGATTCGGAAAATTCTCCAGCAAACGTGTGGCGACCTGTGCCGATTTCAATCTTTCACGCGCGATTTCTCCCGTCGAATCGGTTGATCCGTCGTTCACAACGATCAATTCGCTCTCCGGCGCGTTGCCAGCGA
Organism: Verrucomicrobiota bacterium; assembly: GCA_046726875.1. GTDB lineage: Bacteria > Verrucomicrobiota > Verrucomicrobiia > Chthoniobacterales > UBA10450 > Udaeobacter. The sequence goes on along the minus strand of JBKPBJ010000018.1, from coordinate 6,045 downwards.
GATAATCAAGCGTCAGACGCAGCGTCTGCCCGATGCGAGCTTCTTCGTTAAAACACGGAATGACGATCGAAAATGCTGGCAGCATGTGTAGCGGCGTTTGTGTCAAACGCCGGAGCATCAGGCAATGTTTTCTTATTTAGAATCAAATTTGCGTCGCGTGAGCCAGCGTGGGGCGGCTGACACAGCCGCCTCTACAGCTCAACGGTAAATTTCCACGACAAACTTGCCATTCGGATCAACGTAACCGCGGTACATACCGTTTGTATTAAAGGGCAAAGCGATCTCCCCGTTTTTGTCGATCGCGATCAAACCGCCGCTGCCACCGAGCTGTTTTACCGTGTCTAAGGCAGTCTGCGCCGCTTCCTGCAATTTCATCCCGCGATATTGCATCAGCGCTGAAACTTCATGCGCCGCTGCGGCACGAATGAAATATTCGCCATCGCCGGTGCAGGACACAGCGCACGTTTGATTATTCGCATACGTCCCCGCGCCGATTACCGGTGTGTCGCCGATTCGTCCAGGCATCTTGTTTGTGGTCCCGCCGGTCGAAGTCGCCGCGGCCAGATTACCCTCCTTATCCAGCGCGACCGCTCCGACGGTGCCGTGTCGATCTTGATCGGTAATCAGAAAGCTTTTCCCCGCCCCGGTCGCCCTGTTCTTTTCGGCAGCCTTCATCTTCTGCAGAGCGTCCCAGCGTTCCTGGGTAAAAAAATATTTTTGATCCACCAGTTCGATCCCGTTTTCCGTCGCGAACGCTTCCGCGCCCGCGCAATCGAGCATGACATGCGGAGATTTTTCCATCACCAGCCGGGCAAGATTGATGGGATTTTTTATGTGTTGCACGCTGCCAACTGCGCCGGCCTTCAGTGTCTTTCCGTCCATGATGGACGCGTCCATCTCGTTTGTGCCGGCGCTCGTGAATACCGAACCGCGCCCAGCGTTGAAGTGCGGATCGTCCTCCAGCACGCGCACAGCTGCTTCAGTGGCATCGAGACTTGATCCGCCCCGCTTCAGAATCTCGTAACCAGCAGCCAACGCCCGCTCGACCCCTGCTCGATATTCACGCTCTTTTTCCGGTGTCATTTTGCTGTGCTCAATCGTTCCGGCGCCGCCGTGAATCGCGAGTCCAATTTTCTTTGTTTCCATGTTTGGATTGTTATCGGGGCGTTTTTCCCCTGACGGCGTAACCGACCGCTCGGCTTCCGCGGCAAGCCCGGACGCCGCAGCATTAAAGAGCATGAAAGCAAAGAAGCAATTGGCTGCGCAAGTTCGGGCCATTTTCATGGATTCAAACGTAACGCCGAGGTCTGCGAAATGTCGAAGCGTTTCAGAGTTCGATGAGCGATTGGGCTCATGGTTGTGGCGTAACCGGGCGTCCACGCCTGGTTAACATCCGGCAGGCAAGATGCCCGCCTGCCCCACAGCCAGGATGGCTGTGCTAGATCGCCGCGAGCAAGTTTGCCCTTTTCCCTAATGCGAAGTGAGGCAATGTCTCGTCCATGCCTAATGCTGAAGCACGTCGCACGAAGCCGGGACCGCTCGAGGTCGTTGAGATCGAGCGCAGTTTTTTGCGCGAGGTCGGCAGCGTTTTCTGGTTCATCGCAAACACGGTCCAGGAAACCATGGAGCGGGTGCAGCAGCGACGCGCCCCATTCCGCGCAGCCAGCTTTTTCCGCGAGGGCGTACGGGCTGGTGTAGATTCGGTGCCGCTCGTGGGGCTGGTCTCGTTCTTTCTCGGACTGACAATGGCGCTATTGACGGGCTATCAGCTCCAACGCTTCGGAACCGAGCGGCTCATTCCCGGCCTGGTGGCCATTGCCTTTACCCGCGAACTGGGGCCCCTGCTTACGGGGATTATGCTCGCCGCACGTATCGGCGCCGCGTTTACGGCGGAACTGGGCACGATGCAGGTCAATGAGGAAGTCGAAGCGGTTGAGGCCATGGGCATCGGCCCGCTGCGGTTTCTGGCGGCGCCGCGAATGCTCGCACTGTTTCTTCTGGCACCGTGTCTCTCCACGGTTTCGAACCTTGCAGCCGTGTTTGCGAGCAGCCTGGTTTGTAAGGCGTATTTCAGCATCGCATTTCCGTATTTTCTCGATCTGGTAAAAGATTCATTGCTCATTCGCGATATCATCACTGGGATATTGAAGAGCTTCATGTTCGGCCTGCTCATCGCCTCGATCGCCTGCTACCGGGGACTGACTGTGAAGGGCGGCGCGGCTGGAGTCGGCACGAACACGACTTCCAGCGTGGTCACCGCTATCACAACCGTGATCGGTTTCGACACGGTTTACAATGTCATCTACACCAACTTCTATCCCACGTGAGCACTCCGTCGCACATGGTTGAGCTGCGCGACGTGCACATGCAGTTCGAACAAAAGCAGGTGCTCGAAGGTGTCTCCCTTGACGTGCAGCCGCAGGAGCGTCTGGTAATCATGGGCCAGAGCGGCAGCGGCAAAAGCACGATTTTGCGCCTGATCCTTGGCATACTTCGACCGGATGCCGGCTCGATTCTTTTCAAACAATTTGAAATCAACCGGCTAAAGCGCAGAAAGCTTCAACAGGTGCGCCAGCACATCGGGATGGTTTATCAATATTCGGCGCTGTTAAGCTCGCTCACAGTTCGCGAGAATGTGGCCCTGCCGCTGGAAGAGCTTACCGACAAATCTCGCAGCGAGATTGACAAGATCGTTGACGAAAAACTCGAGCTTGTAGGAATGCTAGACACAAAGGACCTGCTGCCGGACGAACTCAGCGGCGGTATGCGCAAACGCGTAGCACTTGCGCGCGGGCTCGTGCTCGAGCCCGAGTTGATTCTGCTGGACGAGCCGTCAGCGGGACTCGACCCGGTCATAGCCACGGTTGTCGACGAATTGATTATCAGCCTCACTCAGAAATCGAAGGCGACCTCTATCACGGTGACACACGAAATGGAGAGCGCCTTTCGCATCGCCACGCGTATGGCTATGTTGTACGAAGGAAAGATTATTGAAGAAGGCGACCCAGAAGAATTTAAACAATCCAAGAATCCGGTGGTCGCACAGTTCTTGAGCGGCAGCACGGAAGGCCCGATTCTGGAAGGCTCACTCGATGCAATTAGAAAGAAATGAAATCCTGACAGGTTTGCTCGTGATCGGCACGATCGGCGTGATCGCCTTTCTTCTGGTCTTGCTCGGCGCGCCGGGATTATTTCGGCCGCTTGTCACGTACGGGGTGTATTTCGATAATGCCGCCGGCATTAAACCGGGCGCGGTAGTGATGCTCGCAGGCCGCAAAATTGGTCAGGTCCAGAAATTGTATTCGCCACTTACGCCTGCAGAAGAGAAGCAGGCGCAGCAGGCGGCGGCGGCAATTCACCCGTCCGAACCGAGTACGAGCCCTTCTCCATCTCCACGATTCGAAGCCCGCGTTGATGTGCAGGTAGACAAGAGCGCCATGCTTTACCGCGACGCCAAGGCCCACATGATACAACTCGGTTTGTTAGGCGACATGGCAATCGATTTCACTCAGGGAACCCAAGAATCCGGTCGCGCAAAAAAGGGCGACACGTTCGCAGGCGAGCGCACACCCGATCTCGGCGAGGCCGCGGCGAAAATGTTGGAGGTTATCAAACCGGTTGCCAACGAGGCGACGAATACGATGAAAGACCTCCAGAACACCGCCCAAAATCTCAATCGTCTCACCGACGAAAACTCCGAGCTGAATCTCGCTCTCACCCAGTTCAAGACGTTCGGCGAACACCTCTCCAGTCTGACCGCGTCCGATAGCGCGCTCTCGCATTCGCTCACCAACATCGAAAAAATCAGCACTAGCCTAACGGAGAACGACAATATCGAGGTGACGCTGCGAAACCTGCGGAATTCGTCGGAGAAACTGAAACTCGCCGTAACCGATCTCGAGCCAGCCGGCGAGAACATCAAGCAATTCAGCGAAACAATAAAAACTCAGCCGTGGCGCCTCATCTGGCCCACGACCAAAAAATATCCCGAAGCATCATCCACGCCTGCAATCGCACGAGAAGGAACACCCACCGTCCGCAAAACCGCGAAAGCAAGACCGCGGGTTACTCCCAGAACGCGGACCAGCAGCCGATAGGTGATTGGCGCGAGATAAGCCACGGCAGCGCTGTGGCAAGCTCACTGAAGTTCTATAGGGCGCGTTACTGGTCAGGCCCACTTCCGGCCATTTTTTCTATGTCCTGGTTATGCTTCTCGTTGGCCTGCCTGATGTGATTGACGCTTTTCCTGAGTCTTGCTCCGTCGTATCCAACAAGATCTGCCGCCTCCAGGGGCTTTGTGCTTCCAGGTGGGCTTTGAAAAGTGGGATCTGTGGCGGAAGTTTTCTTCTCACATCCGGATGAAAGCAACATCGTCGACAAAATTATTGCGACGAACGTTGAGCGAAGCGCGGTTTTCATGGCCTAACGAGGGTTATACGGAATTTTGGGGCCAAATTTCATTATAGACGCAGACCTTCGTAACGCGGAGTGCGCACTGTGAGAATAATTCTTGCGAAGCTGACTCGAGCTACGGCCCGTAGCTTTTGGTGAATTTCTTCCGCGATTCTGTCTCGGGCTCGTTCGAGGCGATCGGTGGTGATTGCCCTGGCGCGCTTGAGGCTGGTTGTTCCGACGGTTGTGAGGACGCAGGCTGAGGCGGTTCAGGTTGTGAGGCAGTCTCCGGCGCGCCCGACGGTCGCGCCCCACCAGAGACTTCCACAAATGTCATCTGCAAATTGGAAAGGGCGTTGCGCAGGACCTTTGTCTCTTCGTTCGTGAGATTGCCGCGCGTTTTTTCCTGAATCATCTCCAGTTGATCGATGAACATCCGCGCGAGGTCCAAATTGATTTCAGCTTCGCCGGTCTTCGGATTTGGAATTTGACCGAGGAATAGAGCGGCGTTTTGCGCGTGCATCATCACGAATTCGATGAACCGCTGGGTCATCTCACCGGTCTGAACAGTTTTTTGGACTTCAGGCATACGTTATTTCTGTTTCGCGGCTGGTGAGCTCTCCGGTTTCCCCGCTGTTGCATTGGCAGAGTTGGGCGGTTGGACGGTTGCCAAAACATACGGTTGATCGCGAAAATATTTCGCAGCCACTTTTTTGATGTCGTCGAGGGTGACGGCGTTCACGTCGTGCTCGAGTCGTTTATAGTAATCGAAGCCGAGGCCGTAAAGTTCGTCGAGCGCGCAGTGATAACCGAAAGCGTCGTTGCTTTGATTGGCGATCTCTTGTTGGCCAATGAGTTTCTTTTTGGCGCGCTGTAACTCCACAGCGGTAAGGCCCTCGTTCGCGAGCTTGTGGATTTCGTCGAGAAAGGCGGCCTTCACCGGTTCGATCTTCTGCGGATCGGTTCCGAGATAAAACGCAAACAGTCCCGGCACGAGCCCCTGCATTTCGCTGGCGCCGACGTAATAGGCCAAACCCATTTGTTCGCGAATACGAATGAAGAAGCGCGATCCGAGATCGCTGCTCGCCTCATCGATCAATTCCAGAGCATATCGATCGGGGCTGGACAGGCTCGCCCCGCGAAAGCCGACCATGAGTACCCCTTGCGCCTTGTCCTTGCGGCTCTCGACGGTCTCCGATTTGCTCAGCGGCACGGACGGCTTTGCGTCCGTCAGAGCAAGCGTGCCGGGTTGCATCTTTCCGAGCGTTTGCTCGACGAGTTGCTTTACCTCGGCTGCTTCAACGTCGCCAAATACGTAGATCACGCCATTTTTCGCCACTACATAACGGTCGCGAAAATCGACCAAATCTTTTTGCGTCAGGTGCTGCACAGCTTCGAGCGAGCCGTTCGTACGCAAAGCGTACGGGTGCTGCGGAAAAAGCGCCTGTCGCATGATGTTGCGCGCGACGCTGGTCAATTGTTCTTCCTCCTGCTGGATCGCGGCGATCTGGGTTTCTTTTTCGCGCGCGACCGCTTTCTCCGGGAACGTGGCGTTGAGCAACACGTCCGAGAGCAGGTCCACGCCCAATTTCACATCGGGCTTCATGACATCGACTGACACGCTGAAGGAATTGTTGCCGGCGTCACTCGAAA
>JBKPBJ010000017.1:0-6434 GCA_046726875.1 Verrucomicrobiota bacterium | reverse complement strand
TGCGAAAACACGCGTGGCTCAGAAGTGGTTCGAAGCGTGTAATGCCCGTCGCGCACATGTTTTTGCTCACGCAACTCCGCCAGCGCGCGATTGACCTCCTCGCGAGAGATCGGGCAACGCTTGATATCAATCAGCTGATGCGAATCGCGCCGGAAGAAACCGATCACGCTGTCCTGCGCGTGCACGGTGATGCGGTTCCGATACGCGTAGTGACTTGGCGACGAGACAATCGGCCGCATGGGAACGTCCTTCAGTTTACCGATCCTCTGGAGTGCATCGCGCACCTGTCGCCATTTAATCGCAAGCTGATGTTCGTAGCTAATATGTTGATACGCGCAGCCGCCGCATCGGCCGAAATACGGGCACTGTGGCACGACGCGATTCGGCGAACTCTGCTTAACTTCGACCAGCTCTGCTTCGGCGAACTGGTTTTTTTCCCGGACGATTTCGGCCGAAACCATCTCTCCCTCAATGGTGTAAGGAACGAAAACGGCTTTGCCCTGTTCGCGAGCTACGCCCTTTCCGCCAAAAGCGATATCTTCGATTTTTAGATCACAGAGGCGCATGTCATTAACACCCTGCTTTAGCTGGGTGCTCCTGCCAAGCGAATGCCAGGAACCGCTTCAGCGGTTTTCATGCGGAACGAAACCGCTAAAGCGGTTAGCGCGCGATAGGGCTTTCAAGCACCGCGCTAAAGCACGGTGTTAATGAGATGTCGCCGCCGTCACGTGGCTGCCAAGGGCCCGCTCGATAGCGGCCTCGAGATTGTCGAGCTTGATGGGTTTGATGAGATGCTCGGAGAAGCCGGCCTGCAAACTTCGTTCGATATCGCCGTTATTGCCAAAACCACTGATTGCAATTCCCGGAACATTCGCGATCGCGCGCAATTGCATCATCAGATCCATGCCGGTCCCATCTGGCAGAGCGATATCGCTGATAAGCAGATCGAATTTGTTGCGCACCGCAGTTTCCATGGCCGAACGGACGTTGTGCGTCACCGCAACCAGATGCCCGCGACGCACCAGCAATTTTTCCAGGGCAGCGCAGGTATCGTGATGATCGTCGACCAGCAGAATCTTCAGACCTTGCCGTGCCGCGTCAGTGACCGTTTTTGAAGCGACGCTAGCTGCTTCACCTTGAGGCAGAGCTTGCATCGAAAACGTAAAAGTTGAGCCACGATTGGGTCCGTCACTTTGTGCAGTCAGCGTGCCGCCATGCGCTTGCGCGAGAGATCTTGAAATGGCCAGACCCAGACCGAGCCCGCCAAAGCGATGCTCAAACGAGCGATTGCCCTGTTCGAATGGATCAAAGATGCGCTGCATGACTTCCGGCTCCATACCGATGCCGGTGTCACGGACGCTAACGGCGAAAACTGTTTCCGATGGATTGTTCGAGGAGATTGTGATGTCTCCTCCTTCAGGGGTGAATTTGATGGCGTTCTTAAGTAAGTTCCAAATGATCTGCTGAAATTTCGCTGCGTCGGCGGTCACATGGCAGCTCTTTGCTCTCAAATTGAGATGTACATGAAGTCTTTTGGATCTCGCCTCGGCGCGGCAAATCTCGGAGACGTTTGACACAGCCTGGTGCGCATCGACTGGAGCGAAACGCAATGGCATTTTGTCTCTGGCGATTCGGGTGAAGTCGAGCAGGTCATCAATCAGCCGCGTTTCCAATTCAATGTTGCGGCGGATCATGCCGAGCGATGCTCTGGTATCTTTAGATTGCGTCGGCTCTGTTTCGAGCGATTCCAACGCAGAAATTACCGGAGTGAGTGGCGTGCGCAGTTCATGTGAAAGCATCGCCAGGAAATGATCTTTGGTGCGATTCGCCGCTTCGACCATGCTTTTTTGCTGCTGAAGCTCTTCCTCGATACGCCGTCGCTCAGCCATGCCGGCGGAAAGCGCCATCGCCGTTATGGCCAGCACGGCTGTCCACGACTGCACCGTAAGAAGGGACTGATTCTCGATTTGGCCGGCAAATGGCCCAAACCCGTGCACCGTTCCCCAAACCGCTATCACAGACAGAATAAAAATACCCGTGGCAGTTTCCCGTTGAGTGAAGCGGAACGCCGTCCAAATCACAATCGGGCCACAAACGAAAGCGATCGGATAATTTTTGGCTGAAATCTCCAACCACCCGCCAAACGCAACGGCACTCAGAAACGCTAACAATAGAAGAAGTACGGCGACCTCCACGGCTTCCTCTTTTTTCCAACAGAGCTTCGACCGAATGCCCCAAAGAAAAATCAGCGGAGTAAAAACAAGATCACCCGTTGCATCGCCAAGCCACCAGGTAACCCAAATCGCACCGTAGTTGGTCCAGTCGGCAAAGCCGTCCAGCGCAAGGCTGGTTACGCCGAACGAGGGGCTGACGACAGAACCGATCGCGGCGGCTATAGCAAATTTGAAAACGCCTTGTGGCCGATCGAAAACATTCTTACCGCCCGCGAAGCGATTCACTAGAAATGCGCCAACTATGGCCTCAAGTGTGTTGCCGGTCGCTATGGCAACCGATGTGGCGATGTCTCCCGCGGTCGTGAGGTTGACCAGGAACGCACCGACAAAGATCGCCGGCCACACTCGATAACCGAGCAAGAGTATTGCAGCCAGCGCGATTCCCGCCGGCGGCCACACCGGTGATGCACTCGCGTGCAATGATGCCAGATTTAAACCGATTTTGCCGGCGATGACGTAAATGATTGCGAGTACGCCGATTAGCGGGAGCCCGGAAAAACGTCGCGATTGCATGGTCAACCGCCTTAACGTCAATCACTTTGATGCTGACATTAAGTCGGGTCAATACGTGCCTTGATTCGTGCGAACTTTCCAGATTGCTGACCCCGCTCAAGCGATCACCCACCGGGAGGGAAACGTCCAAAAGGTGTTCGCGTTAAAACGGCGGCTACGTCCAGCAATGCTCAGACGGTCGAAAAACTACGCGTTTCTTTCGTAGAGCGGACTCTAATTGAAATCGTGGTGCGTATCGCGCACGTACGGATATTTCGACTCGTTACCGACTTCAGGCGGAAATTCCGCGTAACCGCCATGGATGTAAGGAATATCCGACGGCAGCAACGGCTGATAGCTGTCATGCCAAATTGGAAACGGAAAGGTCAGGATCTCAATAAGACCGGCCACGTGGCGCGCCGCTGCGCGTCCCGCTCCCTTCCAAACGCCATATCCAGCTCCGGCGGAATTACCTTCCGTCTGGTTGATTTGGTTAACGGTTGTAAAGAACTCAGTCGGCGCGATGACAAGGTTCGAGATACCGCGACCGAGTTTGCGGGTTGGACCATAATCATTCCCCGGCGGATCTTGAATATCGGCGAAAGCCCCGATGGCAAGACCAACGACCGCAGCGAAGGCAAAAATAGTTTTCATAGGCGCTCGCGACCAGTTAAATGATTCCGAACAGTAAAGGCAATACTTTATTTTTGGTGTTCGGGCGTAGCGTCGTTCTTCGTTTTCAACATGGAAAGCCAGATCGTAACGCCCAGGATGAGCACAATGATTCCCAGCGAAACCAGCCGGGGCAACGGCAGGTATTCTGCGGTAATCATTTTGAGGCCCACGAATCCAAGCACCAATGCTAGTCCCGTCCTGAGATAAATGAAACGGTTCATCAGACCTGCCAGCATGAAGTAAAGCGATCGCAATCCCAGGATCGCGCAGATGTTCGACGTATAAACAATGAACGGATCTTGAGTGATCGCGAAGATTGCTGGGATCGAATCCACTGCGAATGCCAGGTCCGTGATTTCAATCACGATCATGGTCAGAGCGAGCGGCGTAAACATCCAGCGCCCATCAACGCGCACCTTGAAGTCTTGGTTATGAAATTCCTTGGTGATCGGAAGAATCCGGCGACAGAACCGCATCACGCGCGTTTCCGTGAAATCCTGCGCGGGATATTTCCCGAGAAGCATGCGCGCTGCGGTGATCAGCAGGAAAAGACCGAAGATGTACAGAACGAAATGAAACCGCCGCACCAAAGCGATGCCGAACAGGATCATGGTGCCGCGCATGATGAGAGCACCGATGATTCCCCAGACTAATACGCGGTGTTGTGCGCGGGGTGGCACCCGGAAATGCGTGAAGATGAGCACGAACACAAAAATGTTGTCCATGCTCAGGGAGTACTCGATCAGATAGCCGGTAAGAAAATCGAGTCCGTGGTGTGGCCCTTTCACACGCCACACCACAGCGTTAAACGCCAACGAGACGACGACCCACAGGAGGCTGCGCCGCGCCGCTGCGCGCATGCTCAATTCGCGCCCGCGTAGGCGGAAAGTGAACAGGTCAACCCCAATGGCAACGAACACGCCAACGTGAAAGGCGACCCAGAACCAGATGCTCGTCGTCACTCGGGGCAGGGTTTCATGCGCAAAGCCGTGCGGCAATCGCAAATTGCGCGACGCGCCGAAGCGACCTATACGTCACATGCGCGTATTTCTTCCATACCATGGACGCTGAATTAGAGAAGCTAGTCGAAGGGGGCAAGCTCACTACGAAATCCGCTGACCAATTGGAAAAGTTAAAACCGGGTACATTTTGCCTGCACAAAAGTTGGGGATTCGGTCGCGTCCGCGAATGGAACCTGTTGCTAAATCAAATCGTCATCGATTTCGCTACCAAAAAGTCTCATCCGATGCAGGCGCAATACGCGGCAGAGAATCTGATGCCGCTCCCACCGGAGCATTTTCTAGTCCGAAAGGCAACGGATATCGACTCAGTCAAAAATCTGGCAAAGGAAAAGCCGGTCGCATTGGTGCAAAACATTCTGGAAAGTTTGGACGGCAAAGCCAGCGCGCAGCAGATCGGGGAATGGCTCATTGGCGAGGTGTTTACCGAGGCGGAATGGAAACGCTGGTGGGAATCAACCAGGAAAGCGCTCAAAGCGAGCGGCGCGTTCTCGGTTCCTGCAAAAAAGACGGACCTGATCCAAATCCGCGGCGAAGGGGTGTCGCACGCCGATGAGCTGCTGGCGGCATTCAACAAGGCCAGGCAGCCGAAGCAGCAAATCGCGGCAGTCGAGCAGATCATAAAATCTTACGAGCAATTCAAGGAATCTGAAAAACAACTTCAGCCGATCGTCGTCGCGATCGAGAACGCCGCGGCGCGCAACCAGAAACTGCATCCTGAGCTGGCATTCGAACTCATCATTGCGCGGGATGATTTGATCGCGCGTGTTCCGTCACTGCACACCACACACATCGGTCTGACTCTTCCCAAACTGATTGTAGAAGAGGAAAAACGTTTGACCTCGGTCCTGCCAAACTTACCGGCGGCAAAAGAAAAACGCGTTTTGCAAGCACTGCCGGCCGCATTGGGACCAGGCTGGACAGCGCGCGCCTTGCGTCTCATGGAGGCGAGCCGCGGTCGAATGGTGGCGCAAATTCCGCGCATCCTGAACGAAGCCGGGCAGCACGCCGAACTTCGGGCGATGCTGGAGCGAAGCATTCGCGAACATTCGGCCACGAGTGAGATGCTCATTTGGTTGTGCGGCGAAAAAGAAAATTGGAGCGACCTGATTACCCCGGATTTGCTGTGGGCGATCCTCGCCGCGCTCGAGCGCGAACAGCATAGTTCTGCCGGTCGCGCCAGCAGGTTGCAGCGGGCCCTGGTTGATGATCGGGAATTGCTCGGAGAGATGTTTAACAAAGTTGACGTGGGTCTCGCACGCGATGCGATGCGGCGTCTCCAATTAACTCCATTGTTCGATGAGTTGACCAAACGATCGCTGCTGGCACGAATGGTCAAAGTTTATCCGGAACTGGAAACGATGATCGTCGGCGCAGAACCGCAGGAAAAAACCGCGCCGCTCATTGTGTCCTGGAGCAGTTTGGAAAAACGCAGAGCCGAATACGAAGAGATCGTGAAAGCAAAAATTCCCGAGAACAGCAAGGAGATCGCAATCGCCAGGTCCTACGGCGATCTGAGCGAGAATTTTGAATTCAAAGCGGCGAAGCAAATGCAAACCGTGTTGATGCGACGCAAAGCCGAGTTGGAGCAAATGCTGCATGATGCCAGAGGCACGTCATTTGAAAATCCCGACACATCGCGAGTTTCCATCGGCACGATCGTCACCTTGCGCAATAGTGAAACAAACAACGAGGAGACTTACACGGTCCTCGGCGCGTGGGACGGGGATCCCGATCGCCACATCATCTCGTACCAAACCGCGATTGGCCAGGCACTGCTCGGGCATGAAGTCGGTGATACCCTCCCCCTGAATACCGAGCACGGCACCACTCAATTTACGATTGTGTCGATCCAGCCGGTGCCACCAGACCAGGCTGCGCTCGCGCACGTTCTTCCCACTGAATCTGCCGTGGAAACAGCGATCGCCGAATAGCTCAACGTCTGGGAGCTGGGCCACGTGTTCCGGTTTCGGGTCCGGGTTCTAAACGTGGCGGCTGGAAAGCCGTCACTTCC
>JBKPBJ010000016.1:0-5270 GCA_046726875.1 Verrucomicrobiota bacterium | reverse complement strand
GCGACCTGGTCGCCAACATGATCGGGCACGGTCTGGTAGATTTCGTCGCTAACGTTCTGCCGAAGTTGTTTTCCTGACCGGCTGCGTTTGGACATCCGCCTTCGGCTGGAAAGGCTTTTTGGGCTTGCTGCCCGAATTGGCTGGCGGTACAGATGCTAACGCCATGAGTTTGCTTTTAGTGACCGGCCTCGCCCGACGCACCCGGGTAATACAGATCTTATCTGCAATTCATTACAGATTTTTGGGGCCGAATTTTCGTTAGATGTGAGGCCACGCACGTTATTTCTGGTGCTCATGAATTATGAAGAATGAAGTGAAAGCGAAGCCGGCTTCAGTTTACCCGCCGCGGCGGGCCAGCGGTGGCCCGGCTTCATCTCGTTAGCCGTCTTGCACCGGTCGGAAACAAGCTGACCGTTGACCTTATGGTTGTTCAAACAATGAAACAAAATACTGAACCGACGTCCGGTTCAGACCAGGATGGGCCGATCTGGGGTTATCATTTTGTCCCCGACCAACCAGCACGGCCAATCACTTCGGAGCAGGCGGTTGCGTTTTTGACCGCGCCGGGTCCCTGCCTGCCAAATGAATTCCTCTGGTTACATTTTTCGCTTTCCAATGCGGCTACTGAGCCTTGGCTGCGACGGTATCTGACCTTACCCGATACCTTTTACGAATCGTTGCGCAGCGATGTAGACTCCACGCATTTGGAGCAGGACGCGGACTCACTTGTGGCCCGTATCCATGATGTGCTTTTTGATTTCACATTTAACGCCCCAGTTGCGACCACCACTCTTTGCGTAAAGTCGCGTGTGCTGGTAAGCGCGCACGTCCGGCCCTGGCGTTCGATTGATCAACTTCGGGCAGCGGCGCAAGCGGGCCAGATCTTTCGCTCGCCGATTGAAATTCTGGCACGCCTGTTGCGAGATCAAGCCAGCGTGTTGGTTGACATTGTGCGGAAGTCTAAAAAGCAGGTGGGCCCAATGGAAGAGCAACTGCTGGCCAAGCGCATTTCCATCAGTCGCGGCGAACTTGGTTCGCTGCGCCGAATGTTGGTTCGGCTCCAACGGCTTTTGGCCCCGGAACCGGCTGCGTTTTTTCGCCTTCTTAGTCGGCCTCCTGATTGGATTGCAGAGGAAGAGCTTCAGAACCTGCAACAAGCCGCAGAGAAGTTCTCTACCGCCATCAGCGACACAACGGCCCTGGTTGAGCGCGTCAAACAGCTTCAGGAAGAATTGGCGGCCCTGGTTAATGCACAAACCAATCGCACGCTGTTTGTGTTGACGATAGTCACTGTGCTGGCCTTGCCGATCAATCTGGTGGCGGGGTTGTTTGGCATGAACGTAGGTGGTATTCCTCTAAATCAACACAGGTACGGTTTCTTGTTGGTCGTGGGCCCCCTGGTGGTCTTGACAGCGCTCCTGGCGTATTTGGCGTATTGGGGGTTGAGCAGACGGCATCACTAGGAGGTCGCTACAGTCGACGACACTTTCTTGTAAGCTTTAGATGATTCGTTGCTCAATCCGCAAAGTGCTGGGTGGTGGCTCAGCTCAATCGGTTAGGTCGCAAGACGCGCATATTCAAGGAGGATGAATTCATCGTTGTCACGCCAAGGCCGCCGCCTGCTGCAGGTCGGCATTGTGCTCCTGCTCTATTCATCAGTCGAGGGCTTTGTAATTCCGTATTTTAGTTCGCCGCGTGTCGGCCTCTCCGCGCATACACTTGGTGCGCTGGAGGGAGTCCTGCTACTCGCGCTAGGACTTTTGTGGCCAAAGCTCTCTCTTGGCGCGATGGCATCGCGGATTGCCTTTGGGTGTTTGCTGTACTCGGCGTTTGCAATCCTCGGCGCCTATACAATCGCTGCTGCGTGGGGAGTCGGCAACGAGACGATAGTACTTGCGGGAGAGCTGCCTCACGGTCTCCATCATGGAAGCGCCGTTCAAGAGACACTCATCCGGAGCTTATCGTATTCATCTGCGCCGACAGGTCTCATTGCTTTCCTGCTTGTTCTCTGCGGTCTTCGCGTGACAGATACTCATTTAACTCAATGACTCAGGCTCCGGCAACACAGCTGCGGCCTAACCGATCGATGAGCCAACAGCCGAAAGAATGCGCAAGCGGGCTAGCATTACGAAATGAGCTAAGCATGTTTGCCATGGCACCGTGCCGTGGGTTATCTCTTTCTATTTGGATGCACTGTAGCAACGGCAAAAACTCCGACGATGCTAACGCAACGCGGGCGTTTTTGCGTGACGTCCTTGGATGGAAGTACGTCGCCGAGGATTTCGATAACGATTGGCTCATTTTCAAATCGGGGCCGAGCGAGTTGGGCGTCCACCTAACTCACAGCGAATGGGAAGGCAAATCCTACGATTATCCGCGTCATCACTCGATCGCGTTGATGTGCGACGACATCGATACAACGGTCGGCGAGTTGCGGGCGAAAGGAGCGCAGTTCCGAGGTCCTATCGAGGAACGCGAGTACGGCCGCATCATCATGATGATCGTGCCCGGCGCGGATGACATCCAGCTGTATCAGCCGACTCACAAGCTCGCGTACAATCTTTAGAACACAGGCAATCGCGTTATCGACTTATGTCGAAGGAATACATCAATCCGAATAGTCTTTTCTCGAGCTTGCCGCATGGGTTTTCCCAGATGGTGATCGCCAGCGGTAGAAAGATGGTGTTCATCTCTGGACAAACGGCTTGGGACGCACGGAAGAACATCGTCGGCGGGGACAGCGTTCTTGAGCAGGCAAGGCAAGCATTCCGTAACCTTGAAATGGCGATGGAAGCGGCTGGCGGCACTTTAAAAGACGTTGTCGCTCTGCGGATTTACGTCGTGGACTATCAGGCCGAGAGCGGAACAGCGGTGGGTACCGCTTTAAGAGAATTCTTTTCTTCGCAGAATCCACCGGCAAGTACCTGGATCGGCGTCTCGGCCCTCGCAGTCCCAGAATTTCTGATCGAGATTGAGGCGACAGCGGTGTTGGACTGAGTCTTTGGCCAGGAAACTCCCGTGAGCCGGCGTTTGATTCTTTTTGCTCCAGGGGCGGGCGCGTCTTCGTCGCATCCGTGGATGCAAAACTGGAAACAGCGTTTGTCGGAGATCGGTGTCGTGGAGACTTTCGACTACGACTACATGCGCGCGGGACGAAAACGGCCCGATCCGTTGCCGCAGTTGATCGCAGCGCATCGGAAAGCGTTGCAAGCTGCGCGAGAGAAATATCAACCTGATTCGACGTTGCTGATCGGCAAAAGCATGGGCGGGCGGATCGGATGTCACGTGTCGCTCGAGGAGAAGGTGGACGGTCTGGTTTGTCTTGGATATCCGCTCTGCGCCATGGGCGATCGCACAAAGCTTCGTGACGAAGTTTTGCGCGCGCTGACTGCGCCCATCCTTTTTGTGCAGGGCACGCGCGACGCGCTGTGTCCGCTGAATCTTCTGGAACACGTGCGAACCGAGATGAAAGCTCCGAATTTCTTGCACGTCGTCGAGGGCGGCGATCATTCCTTGCGCGTGCCGAAGAGCCAACGCCAGGCAACAGGCGAAACGCAGGAAGACGTTGATCAACGGATTCTGAATGCCATCGCTGGATTTGTTGACCAATTGCCGTGACCGCTGATTAATGCGATTAAAGAATGCTGTAGCCACCGGCCTGTGGCCGGTTTGCCCAGCGCTGCGTGTAAACAGATGAGACGGCCCACAGGGCCGTGGCTACATCGGCTACAGTTTTAATTAACTCGGCTCGAGAACATGAGAAAAGAAAGGAGCAGGAAACCTACTCCCGTTTCCGTTCGTTCGGGCCAGGTCGAGTTCGTCAAAGTTAATACGGACGCGTGGAGATGGCGCGACGTTTATCGCTGGCTGCTGAGTTTACGTTGGCCGCAGTTTGCCGCATTCGCGGCCACGCTTTACATCTCTCTGAATCTTCTTTTCGCTGCGCTGTACAGTTTCCAGCCAAACAGTATCGCCGGCAGCACTGGCGGCCATTGGTTTTTTGATTGCTTCTTTTTCAGCGTGCAGACGCTGGCCACGGTGGGCTACGGCCACATGTATCCGCAGACGCTCTACGGCCATGTCGTTACCACCATCGAGATCATGAGCGGCCTCTTCTTACTCGCTGTGATGACCGGACTGATCTTTGTTCGTTTTTCGCGTCCGATTGCGCGAGTCGCATTTAGCAGGTCGATCGTGGTCGCGTCGTTGAATGGGAAACCGACCCTAATGGTCCGCGTAGGCAACGAAAATCATCACAGCATGGTTGAGGCGGAATTTCGGATCATGTTTTCTCGTGATGAGCCTTTGATTGAAGGCGGCGATTTCAGATACTTTTACAACCTGAAATTGCATTTCGATCGGCTGACTGTTTTTCCGGCAGCGTTGACCCTCAGACACGTGATCGATGAAACAAGTCCGCTCCACCAGGCAACACCTGAATCGCTGGAGACCAGTCGGGCTCTTTTTTTTGTTTCAGTCGTCGGCGTCGATCCGGTTATTGCAGCGGCCGTCCAGACGCAACAGGATTACACTTGGCGCGATGTCCGCTTCGGCGAACGCTTCGTCGAAATCTATACCGAGTCGGGCCGTGGCCAGCTCACTGTCGACTACGGCCGCCTTCACGACACCGAAGCGGCGGAGTAGGTTCGCTTCGTTCGAGACGCTTGGTATTTTATTCAGGCAGCAGGAGAATCATCCGGGCAAACTGGGCCATAGCAGTGACAAGTTGGTAAACAATCCCGGAGAAAAACGGCCAGAAGACACCGGGCAAGGCAAGGTTGTACACTTGCAAGAGCATGGCTGCCGTCCCAAAGGCTCCGAAAAGGTAAAGCATGAATCGGCTGCCAGGCTCGCCTTGGACCTTTTGCACACCCAAACGCCGAAACGTCTTGGTCATCGTCACTACGAACAACAAAAAAACCACGAATTCGATTGCGCTGCACCATCTCCACATGACCGGTGGCATCGGTTTGATGGTGAGCAACAGCAATCCCATCATGCAAAGACCCAGCGGCAGAATGGAGTTGGCCAGCAAAAGCCGTAAGCGGAGTTTATCCATGAGCGACCATTCATGCACGGATTCGCGGCGAAACACAACGACCACGCCAGCGAAACCGGCCAATGCGACCGCGATCTGCGCAGCAATCCCAAGAGCTTCGCCCGGTTCCATTTCAGATATCTTAATGTTGTAGCAGCCGGCGCGAATAAGTCTCCTCTCTTTTGATCAGGCCGAGATTCGCAG
The DNA here is from genome assembly GCA_046726875.1 of Verrucomicrobiota bacterium. Taxonomy (GTDB): domain Bacteria; phylum Verrucomicrobiota; class Verrucomicrobiia; order Chthoniobacterales; family UBA10450; genus Udaeobacter. Next base: position 28 of record JBKPBJ010000016.1, on the reverse strand, counting down.
TACTGTTTGGGTCCACAACCAACAAAAG
>JBKPBJ010000015.1:0-1805 GCA_046726875.1 Verrucomicrobiota bacterium | reverse complement strand
CGTAGCAGTGGCGCTTGGCGCGTTTGGGGCGCATGGTTTGCGATCGACTCTTGAAGCGCGGGGAATGGTCGATGTCTGGAACAAGGCAGTGTTTTATCAGTTCATACACGCAGTCGCACTTCTCGTGCTTGCGCTTTACGGTACGATCAACCGCGGCGCGTGCTTGCTACTGCTCGCGGGAATTTTGCTGTTTAGCGGAAGCTTGTATCTGCTTGCACTCACAAGTCTGCGGTGGCTGGGCCCGGTTACTCCCATCGGTGGTCTTTGTTTCCTTGCGGGGTGGGCCTGGCTGGTTCTTGCACCGCCAAAATAGGCGTCTGGCCATCCCGTAACCCTGGGCAGGGCGTCTTTTAAACGTAACGCAGAAAAACTATTCCCGCGGTCTGGTTCTGGTATATTATCGCCTCGATGTTCAACGCGCTGACCGAAGCACAGCGGGACGTAATCACGGTAGTCGTGTTTATCGCGACGTTTTTCGTCGCCCTTGGAATTGGGCGATTCTTAAAGCGTCGCGCTGGTGTTCAACTTGGATTGCTGTTTCAGCTCTTCTGTTTAGCGCTCGCGTTTTATGCCGCCATCGCGGTGTATGGAGTGCATGCTCCGTGGCGGTATCATATTGGAGCAGCGGCGATTTTGTTGAGTACTGCGCTGGTTGTCGCGCTGGTAAATCGCTACGTCTGGGACTTATATTTCGAAAAGAAACGCCAGACAACGATTCCGCATTTTCTTCGTGAGGTCGTCAGTGGTATCATTTTCTTGGTCGTCCTGCTCTTGGTCCTGAGCTACGGCTACCATGCTGAAGCGCAGTTGAAGGGACTGCTCGCGGGATCGGGTGTCGTCGCAATCATTGTAGGCTTCGCCGGACAGAATCTGTTCGCCGGGATCATCGGTGGCATATCGATCCAGCTCAATCGGCCATTTAAGGTCGGTGATTGGTTGAAGGTGGGCGACACCTACGGCGAAGTGCGTGAGATCAACTGGCGTTCCACCCGGCTTTGCACGAACGACGACATTTATCTAGACATCCCCAACAACGAGATGGTGAGCCACCAGATCGTTAATCTGCACTATCCGACTGAGATCCACGCCATGCGCATCCGGGTGGGCATCGATTACAATGTGCCACCAAATCGGGTGAAAGATGCGCTCGGGCGGGCCGCGCAGCGGGCCAAAAACGTTGTTCCCAATCCCCCTGTAAGGGTGTTCCTGGTCGACTTCTCCGATCACGCCATGATCTATGAGATTAAATACTACATGGGCAATCACTCCCGGATCAACGAAACCAACGATTCCGTGCGCACCAATGTGTGGTACGCGCTAAAGCGCCAGGGCATCACCATTCCTTTCCCCATTCGCACACTGCACGTTGAACGGAAAAAAGCGCCACCCCTTCAGGAAGACCAGGCAGAGGCGTTTTCTATTCTGCGCGGAGAACGACTCTTTGACTGTCTTTCCGAAGATCAACTCAATCAGATGGTCAACCAGGCGCGCCTCAAACTTTTCGGTCGTGGCGAACCGGTGATCGAGGAAGGCGCCGCGGGCGATTCAATGTTCGTGATGCTACGCGGGGCAGCGAACGTTTTCGTGTCAAAAAATGGATCGAAAGTTCAAGTCGCAACGCTGGGGGCGGGCGATTGTTTCGGCGAAATGTCGCTGCTTACTGGCGAACCGCGGAGCGCCACCGTCCGCGCAGACGGCGATTGCTACGTGATGGAAATCGGAAAACCCGTGATGGCCGAAGTGCTAAACGGCGCCCCAGGCTGCATGGAGCAATTGAGTCAATTGCTTGCGCAGCGAAAAATGGA
>JBKPBJ010000014.1:0-11231 GCA_046726875.1 Verrucomicrobiota bacterium | reverse complement strand
CAACCGATCCACTTTGCGCCGGGGGCCATTCCAATCTGGTTACCCATGCCGTCATCGCCGATCGCTGTGCCGGTGGTGTGAGAGCCGTGAAAGAAATCGTCGCAAGGGAATGTCGAATCGTTCCCGCAAGGGTTGCTGACGCTGTTATGAATGGAGTCGTGCCAGTTGTAATCGTGGTCGGCGACGCTTCCGTTCCAGCCGCGGTAGTGCGGTTTAAGGGCGTTATGCGTCCAGCGCACGCCCGTGTCGGCGCTGGCAACGACAATCTGCTGCCCGGTAAAACCCAGTGCCCAGACCTGGGGAGCGTGCGTGTATGTGATCCCAGGTTCGATCGTCACGGGAGCCTCAGGTTGCACTGGCCCTTCAACCGGTTCAGGAAGATCATTTTGAATGACCGGGTTGCCTTCTACCCGCGCCACATCCGGCCGGGCCGCTAATGCCTCTGCGATCTCCCGGCTGCCCTTCACTAAAATTCCGTTAACAATGTAGAAGGATTGATGCTCAATGCCGCGTTCGCGCAGCCATTGCAGGATCGGCCCCTGGGTGGTCTGGGCCTTGTTCCACAGCGCGTCATGGACGAAGCGAGCCTTCTGAGATTTTGTCGATAAAGCTGCAGCACGGCTCAGGTCTGCCTGATCAGCCAGCACGACGAAAAATTCCGCCTGCTGACCGTTGGCGGTGTGTTCCATCACCCAGGGCGCGGTCTTGTTCGCCGCAGTGAATGCGCCCTTGGGCGGACTGGCATGACCTGAGGACGTCCGCGGTTGCGCTGAGGCTTTGCCAAGCGCGAAGAGGACAACCGTGATTCCCGCGAAACAAAGCAGAACGCCAAAAATCACGCGCAGTTTGAAAAAACCGCCTTCGCGAAGGCTACGGCGGACAGAATTGAATGCAGAATTTTTTTTCATCGGATAATGTGGTTGTGGTTAAAACGGCCCGAGGGGTTACGATAGGAGTTCCTCGGTTCCAAGAGTGAAACGCCCTTTTACCTGAATGGCTGAAAACGTGTCAACACTATTTTAAACTCTTTCACGACAAAATTCGCGGACCCCGAAGCGCCGTTTTTCGGCTTTGTCTGCAAGCTCGCAGCCGCGCTCAGGTCGGCTTGGCGAGAACAACGAAAAATTCCGCCTGCTGACCGTTGGCGGTGTGCTCAATGACCCACATAGAATCGTGAGTGCTTTGGGATTGCGCAGGTTGCGAACGGAAACTGAAAGCCAGTTTTTAACGTAGAGCGCGGCGCGTTGTCAAACCCTTTCACGTGAGCCCGACCGTTTGGGTAGTGTTCGTTAGCTGTCAGTTCGACGGCCGTTGTTGCGCCTCTCCCCTTGGCAAGGGGAGAGGACTGCGTGCCATGCCGTAGCGATGCGAAGGCGGGAGGTGAGGGGTTGGAGTTTCGCAGACGCACGAGGCTCATCGAGCAACCCTCACCCTCACCCTCTCCCTTGGGAAGGGCGAGGCGACCCTTGCAACGCGTGCCAACCAGCAACTGACAATTCGGGGAACACTATCGACCGTTTGACACCCGCCGCACAAGGACATGGCTGTGCCTTATGCGCAGATTCTCCGCTGTCGCACCGGTGCTTCCCAACTTAATGCCCAGCCGGTTAGAAACCCGTTTGGCTCGTGGAGTAAAGTTCTATCTTCTACCCGCATGGGTGGAACTCGCGAGGTTTGCTCGCGAGTTCCACGAATCTAACCTAGCGCTGGAGGTTTATGGCCGTGGCGGCGGCGTGGGACGCGGCCGTGGCGTTGGCGTGGGCCGCGGCGGTACCGTAGCTGTTGGCGTCGGGGTCGCCGTCGCAGTCGCCGTAGGTGTGGGACTTGCAGTCTGGCACGGACCGGTCGATTCCACAGTGGTGCTGGCACCTCCACCGGGCCCGCCGCCGGCCACGTACCCGCGTGTGTTGAACAGGCTAGTGGCCGAGCCGCCTTCGTGGCTTTGGCTGTACTGCGGCCCGGCGCGCCACGTGTTGCTGCCCGGGTTGTAGATCCACACCTGTTGGTTGATTGGCAGACCCAAGCAGCCGACAATCCACAGTTCATTGTCCACGACGAACCCGCCTCCTGCCTGGCAGGTGCCGCCCGAGGTGGGCAGCGGCGCAATGGTGCGCCAGGTGTTCGCAGTCGGGTTGTAAGCGAATTGTGCGCCTGGTGATGTCCCGCCGCCTACCACGTAGATTTCACCGTTGAGCAGCACGCCTGGCATGTTGCCCTGACCTGCGGGCATCGGAGCGCCGGTGGTGTAGCTATTGGTTCCCGGGTTGTAGATGTACACGTCAGTGTGGCCAGTGCCGACGGGGTTGTACCCGCCGATCACGTACACCAACCCGTTAAACGCTACGGCCGGCCCACCGGAGCGCGCCGCGGGCAAATTCATGCCATTACTCCAAGTGTTGGTGGTGGTGTTATAGATCTGCATGAAGTCCAGCGGGCCACCGAACTGGATGCTGTTGAACCCGCCCGGCACGTAGATGATGTTGCCGATGGATGTGGCACGGGATTGCGAGTGCGGGACTGGGATGGGCGCTCCCGTAGCCCACACGCTGCCGTTGAAGAAGTCGGTTTCGGCTTCGTATGGAGTGCTGCCATTGAAACCGCTGAGCACGTAGAAGGCGTTGTTGGCGACGGCGCCAGATGCGAACGATCTAGCCGCCAAAATAGACGGTTCAATGCGCCATCCTGGTGTGCAGCTCGGCGAAGCGGTAGGTGTTGGCGTCGGCGACCCTGCACCGCAAGAATAGGTTACTTGCAGGCCGGTGGTCAGGGTGGGGTCACCGCAGGAGAACTGGGTGGCAGGGCCTGAACTTGACGACTGGATGCCTGAGGTCTCCTCTGCCCCGCTATCTACGGTTGCGCCGTACACTACCTTTACGTCAGTGGAGCTCTCGGACAACTGAACTTCAAAGTTGGCTGTGCCGGATCTACCAAAATAAGCCGTGCGCCATTCAATGTTAAAGACCCGGTTGGGCGCAGTGCCCGACACCGAAGTGAAGACGCCGCAGCCGCTGGCGAAAACCGAGCAGTCGGGCTGTGCATCGGTGCGCAGGTCGTCGTAGTATGGGAAGAGGGTGCGATCATAGTTGGGGTTGGGTAGAGGGTTGCACCCGCTGGTGAAAAAGGCCGTGTCGCCTGTAAACTGGAGCGTACCATTAGATTCTACCAGGGCTGAGAAGTAGGTCGTCCCGTAAACACAAACAGGAAACGGCAAGGCGATCGGCGTGGTGCAGTCATCGCAATGATTCCCGGTATCGGTCGTGCCCGGCGTAATCGACGCCGCCGAGGTAGTGGTGTTGTATGTCCCGCAAGCCGCGCATGGCGGCGCCGTTGGTGTGGGCGTGGGTGTAGTACCGCCTTCGCCCTCGGCGCGAATGAGCCAATTGCCAACCAGACCAAACGATTCGATTGGGGCAGATCCACTCAGATCATTGATATTTGAGGTTAGATCGATCCAGGAACGATTGGAAAGGGTTGGCGCCGTTTCATCGAACGCAGCCGGGAATTGACCGGCGACGTGAGTTATGAGGAACCCCACAAAAAAATTCGGCGTCGTTACCATCGTGGGAGGAATGGTAGTGGTTATAAATGTGTTGGTGCCCTCCATCGAGATTACACCGGAACCGCTCGCCAATACCACCGCATCAGTGGGTGAACCGTCGCCATTGGGATCGCCCCACAATACCGCAGTGTAAGGCAGACCATTCAGACTGGGGTCGGGGAAGGCCGGAGTGCCCCAGGCGATTGAAATCGAGGTAATGATATTATTGCCTGCGGTTACTGGGAAGGAGTTGCAGGCGACAAAGGTGCCGCCTGCTGTCAGGCCGATTGAGTCTTCAGCCGTGCCGTCGTCGATCATATATGTCAGTAGAGGATTATTACCTATTACTGATGCATTTTTCCCTACGCCTGTATGGTGTCCGAATACAGTGTTTGCCACCTTAGGCACCGAGACCTCCGACTGAGCCGAGACCGCTCCGGCAGCAGCTGGTAGCGCGGGCCGAGGAGCCTGCAGTCCCGTAGCTGTGGGGTACGAAGCCGAATTTGCCTTGACCACGCTTGGCTTCGAAGTCCCGCGATTGCGGGATTGCGCCAGCGCGAATGGGATCGCGCAGACCGCCAGAAGCAGAAGCAGATAAAATGCGCCTCGGATAAGGTGCGCTTTGATGGTGGGACTAATTTGCTTTTTCATTTAAGTGTTGTCCTTTCGAGGGTCTGATTTTGTGGCCTTGCAAATTACCTTTTGCGAGGCGGACACTCGTTTTAGTCGGGTGCGCAGGGAGACGTCAAGACTTTTTTCTAAGAAAAATTCTAAAAATCTCACCCGGGGTGAATCCCAAGTCACCGCTGGTTAATGCCGATAACAGGAGGTTTCAGAAAGAGGTGAGATGCTTCCGAGCGGACACCGTTTCGAGTCAGTGACGCGAGGAAACGTCTAGACCTTTCCGTCGATCTGAGATTTAAACGAGCGATAACGCCGAAATGGCAACGGCGGGAGGACGAATGTCGAAGCACGAATGTCGAATGACGAAGGAATGCCGAAGCTCAAATGCCAAAGGATCTCGTTCGAGATTCGTCATTGAATCATTAATTCGGATTTCGTCATTCGGGTTTCGTCATTGCGGTTGCCCGCCGCCTGTTTCCTCATCCAGCACAGCGACTGCGCGATTGTAGATAGTCTTCGCATCCTCGTGTGAGTTGCCCACTGCTGTCAGCCCCACTCTTCCAAGCTCGCCCAAGGCGCTCATCATGTGAAACACCACGCCGGTCTGGCGCGTCTGACCGAAGTGCAGGTTATGTCGCACCACGATATCGAAAAGATCGTCCGGAGTCAGCGTCCGGTAAGCGGGCGACTCGACGTGATCGCTCGCCACAAAAAATTTCTGCTGGCCATTTGGAGCGGTGAAGATGCCGGTGTCCGGATTGTAAGTGCCGTCGGTGAGAAATTGCAGAGTCAAAAACGGATGAGTCGTGCCGCCTTTTCTCAAGTTAATCTCGATCGCGTACGGTTCCCATTTTCCATTTTTCGCGCGCACCACCACAAAGTCGAGAGCGAACCGGCCAATCACACCTTCTTTGGCCAAGCGTCTGCCTACTTTTGCAGCTTCGCGTGTAATCAGGGAAGCGTAAGCTGTGTCGGCCGGGAAAACGCAGCCGAGGTAGCTTTGGCCGGTCGGGCCGCCCAGGAGCTGGTCATGAGTCGATAACAATTCAACTTTCCCGAGCGGGGTGACGCGAAGCTGCACGCTCGGGCTTCTGAACTCTTCGCCCATGATGCGTTCCTCTACGACACCCTGACGCTCATGCAGCTTCTTCATGTAATCTTCGCAGGTAACTGCTTGTAACTCGAACTGCATAGCACGCAGGCACTCGTCTAACATAGCTACCTCCGTTGTAGCCGGGATCGGTGATCCCGGTCGGGGCATGCCTCCGCGGCCGGCATCATCGATGCCGGCTACAGGCTTGTCCGCCGTAGCTTTAGCGAAGGAGGATGGAAGCCCTGTGAGATCAATCACAGCATTGCCCTCACCGGAGACGCCTTCGTTCAACTTTACCATTACCTGCTTTATTGAAGGCTTTTTTGCCCGCATCTCGGCGATCGCATTGAGCAAGTCTTCCTTGCTGCCAATGTTTTCGCGGCCTAACGGGTGCGGAACATGTTCTTCGCTGAAAATTCTCCGGCAGCCGCTCTTTGTTCCCAGCGGAAAAAATTTTGGATCGGCGCCGTACATGGGGATGCCCAGCCGCAATGCCAGTTCTTTCTCGCGATTGGTTGTGTTAAAGGGCACAAGGTGTGCACGATCGGGGTCCATTATCAGCGAGCGGATCCGCTCGATCAGCCGCGGCCGTGCGAGAAGTTTCTCGCTGAGTGGGCGCACCGACCCGTCCATGGGTGAAGGGAGGAAAAGCCGCGGCCGCGCGTGACTCGGGATAACGCCTGGCAGAAGGTCGAGATAATAATCGATGATGCTGGGCAGAATCGTTCGCGAGGTTACATAAACCAGTCGTGCGCGAGGCTGGCGCAGCAGCAGTAACAAAAACAAGAAACGTTCCTCGTACGCCTGCATCACCGCCCCCGAGTCTATCGCGTCAATCGACATCGAGGGTACGACCACGATCGTTTGCGGGTCCTGGTTGAATCGCTCGATCGATTTCCACAAGGGGACCAGCTTTTTCTGGAGCCGATCAAATTCGGTTTGTGAATGAGCCGCAACTTTTCGTTCAGGCATAAGGCGACGTATTAAAGCTCATCTCTTACACAAATCGAGCGATTTGGGCGGCGCTCGAACCGGAACACATTGTAGCCGGGATCGGTGATCGCTTGTTGTAGCCGGGATCGGTGATCCCGGCGGGAGATCGGGTCGGCTACAAAATCCAAGCTCGCGCGCATTAGAGATACCTGGTACAGATTTGTGGGTGCACAAACATCTGCGTCGGCTTCAACGCGTCTGGATTGACTCGCCGATCTATTTCGTTACCACGTGCACTTTGGGACGAAGAGCGATTCTCGCCTCAAAAGAAATTGCAGCAATATTGACCGACGAGTGGCGGGCCGCTCGCACTCGCCATGGGTGGGCGATCGGCCGCTATGTGATCATGCCTGATCATGTGCACTTCTTTTGTCGCGCAGAGTTAGGCGCCAAGGCGCTTCGGCCGTTCATGCAGCGATGGAAGGAATGGACCAGTAAGCGAATGGCGCGCGAGACAACTCTAGCCCGCATCGGTGATCCTGGCTTGAAGCTGAGTGGAAATCTCTGGCAAGAGGAGTTCTTTGACCATGTCTTGCGTTCAAGTGAGAGCTATAGCCAGAAGTGGGATTATGTTAAAGACAATCCGGTCAGGGCCGGATTGGTTACAAGCTGCGATGAATGGCCATGGCAGGGCGAGATCGAGTCGCTAATGATGTAGCTAGCATTGCTGATCGTCGTTTCCACCGTCTGGAATACATGCTTCCTCCCGCCGGGATCACCGATCCCGGCTACAACAACCGATCACCGATCCCGGCTACAACCTGCTGCAACCCAAGTGTGCAACTTACCGCCTGCGACCGAAAGAATACCCGCGACGAGTTCGTCGCCCGGCAATGGCTCGTTTGCTGGCGGCTAGTGATTCGGGTTCGAATAGCACCGTGTATAAGTAGGGAAAATTCTCCAGCTTCAGCCGCGGAATTTTCCGGCCAATAAAGTGTTCGATCGCCTGCAAGGCCGCCACTTCGTGACCGCTCATGAGCGTGAATGCGTCGCCGACATTTTGCGCGCGCCCCGTTCGCCCGATCCGGTGAACGTAATCCTCCGGATGCTCTGGCACATCGTAATTGATGACGTGACTCACGCCCGCAACATCCAACCCGCGCGACGCGATATCTGTCGCCACCATCAATTCGTATTTGCCGCTCTTGAATCCCTCCAGCGCCTCGATCCGTTCACGTTGTGTGCGATTGGAGTGCAACACCGCCACCGAATGCTGAGCGTGTTTGAGAAAGTGCGCCACCCGATCGGCGTTCTGTTTCGTTCGGCAAAAAATCAATACGCTATCGAAATTTGTTCGCTCCAACAGCGCCATGAGCAGATCGAATTTTTGTTCCGCTGCCACGGGATAGACTGCATGCGTGACTGTTTCCGCCGGCGAACGGCGCACGCCGATTTCCACCAGCGCGGGATCACGCAACACCCATGCTGCCAGGCGTTCGATCTCCGGCGGTAAGGTGGCGGAAAAAAGCAGACTTTGCCGGTTCGTCGGGACCTTTTCAATGATGCGACGCACGTCCGGCAGAAAACCCATGTCCAACATTCGATCCACTTCATCGAGCACGAGGATTTTGATCGATCGCAAACTCAGTGCGCGCTGTTCGAGCAGATCCAGCAAGCGCCCTGGTGTTGCCACCAGAATGTCCACGCCGCGCTTCAAGGCATCACGCTGTTTCCCGTAACCAACGCCGCCGTGCACAAGACCCACTCGCAAATCTGTGAAACGGCCATAATCACGAAACGCCGTCTCCACTTGCGCGGCCAGTTCGCGCGTGGGCTCAAGCACGAGACAACGCAAGCCGTCGTGCTTTGCCAGCAACGTCAGAATTGGTAAAGCAAACGCCGCGGTCTTTCCGGTGCCGGTTTGTGCCGTGCCTATCAAATCCTTTCCGGCTAGAACAAGCGGGAACGCGCGAAGCTGGATCGGAGTTGGCTCCACGAATCCCATGGCCTGCGTTCCACGCACAACCTCAGCCGAAAGTCCGAAACGATTAAACGACATAGCTTCACAAACTACTACAGACCACTAACTAACACGAATCGCAGTTAGCTTGGCCGCCCGGGTACCATTAGAACGTCGCCATTCTTATCAGCCGCTTCACCGCCCCCCAAAAAAAATAATTAAAAAAATTAAGAACTAATGAAAGCGTGGAGTGGGATTCACCATTTTGCACATGTACTTAAGGCAAAAATCCTTAAGAAAGTCTTGACACTTTTGGGTACGCCTAGGTAAAACGGGTGTCCCGCTGATAGAAGATATTTTGCAGTTCAGAAATCAAAAATCACCGAGGACAACACCAAATGAAAAAGCAAATTAATCCCACGATCAAAGCGCATCTTCTTCGAGGCGCGTTTTACCTTCTTCTGCTCGTGGGCATCTGCGCCATCCCCTTCGCGCTGGCGCAGCGAGGCAACGTAAAGCAAAGCAAGCAATTCCAAAAAGCGCCCGGCAAATTCCGAAAAGTCACATCACCTGACAATGTCCAGACGCCCGATCTGTCGCCGTGGACCATTGTCGCCCCGTATCCAGAAATCCTCGAATCACCCGCTGTGGCCAGTGATGGCACGTACGCTTATTCCGCTACCGGCTTGGCCAACCCAATATCGAACGGTCTTTATCGGTACGATCCGGTTGCGGACAGTTGGACCACCTTGGCCCCGGCGCCGGAGGCGCTGTACGGTGCGCGCGCGGCCTACGCGGGCAACGTCAACAAGGTATATGTTTTTGGCGGCGAGGATGTCTTCTACAATGTCCACAATACCACTTACATTTACGATATCGCCACGAACACTTGGACCGCGGGTGCGGCCATGCCGGATGGCCGCTTTTTCGTAGGCGTGGCTTACTACTCAGGCAACGGCAAAATCTACGTTATCGGCGGTTTCGACCCTGCGCAAAACGAGGCGAGCCAGACTTGGGAGTACGACCCGGTAGCCGATACTTGGAACACCTCGAGGGCGCCCATTCCCGTGACAATGGGAGGCAGCGCTACCAGCATTGTTGGCCAGTACATTTATCTGGCAGGTTCCTTTGGCGGCGGCAGTGCAACAAATTTTCATTACCGTTATGACATCTTAGGCGATTCCTGGGCAGCAATGGCGCCTGTGCCCGTGCCAGTGTATGCGGCTGCCGGCGCCGCGGTTGGAAGTCAGACCTATGTACTAGGAGGCGGCAACCTGGCCTTTGGCCCTTCGGCTACCAAACAGGATCGTGTTAGAGGTTCCATACGAACGCCAGCCACTTCTTACAATTCGACTTTCATCTACGATACTGTCACCGATAGCTGGACGACCGGCCCAAATATGAACGTGGCACACTCGTTTACCGGTGGAACCGCTATCGGGAATCGCCTCCTGGTTGTAGCCGGGTTTGACGGCACTAATCCCACAAATGTTGTTGAAACGGCACTCGCGGAGCCTACGCCCTGCGATACCGGGATCATCATAAACGGCGGTTTCGAGACCGGTGACTTCACCGGCTGGGTAATTGACGGCCGCACTAACGACCCGGTAATCGCTACCAACCAGGTGCACAGCGGCACTTATTCCGCATTCGCGGGCGGCAACCCACAACAAAATACGTTTTGCGAGGAGCTGAGTAACGAGCCACTGGGCGATAGCTCGTTCTATCAGCAGTTCACAGTCCCTGCCGGCGGAGGCACACTGAGCTTCTGGCATAAGGACTGCACCTTCGACAGCATCAGTTTCGACTGGCAGGATGCGTATATTACCGATAGCAACGGAAACATTCTGCTAACGATCTTCCACGTGTGTGATACTGTGGACTGGACCAACCAGACGGTGGACATGACTCCGTATGCTGGACAGACGGTGCGCATCAAATTCCTCGTGCACCAGGATGGCTTCAATCCTCCGGGTGACGTCACTGGAATGTGGATAGACGACGTGGAACTCTCGGGGCCGTGCCCATCGCCAACTCCAACGGCGACAGCCACAGCGACTGCAACGGCTACAGCTACGGCTACGCCCACTCCAACACCCACACCTACTGGCACGCCGGTGGGGTGCGTTTTCGGACAAGGGTATTGGAAAAATCACCCTGACGCGTGGCCGGTGACTGAGTTGCAGCTTGGTAACGTCACTTACACCCAGGAGCAATTGCTGGCGATTCTGCACCAGCCGGTGCGTGGAAATGGATTGTTGATACTAGCGCATCAACTAATTGCCGCGGAGCTGAACATTGCCAATGGCGCCGATCCAAGCTGCATCCAGCAAACAATAGACGAGGCCAATGCCTTGATCGGAGATCTGGTAATCCCGCCGATAGGCACCGGCTACCTGGCGCCCAGAGACGTGTCAGCTCTGGCTGGATTGCTCGGTCAATACAATGAAGGCATGTTGTGCGCTCCAGCCTGCGAAGAAAGTCCGCGGCCAACCGCGACTCCTATGGCACAGTCGCGCCCGACACCTGCCCCGCGGCCGTAGCCCCTTCTCCCGATGTGATCAGCGATCGGTGATCCGTGATCAGTGATCGGTTGTAGCCGGGATCGGCCTGTCACGCCGTAGCCATGCCGAACGCGGATGATCCCGGCTGTCTGCTCCGCACCTGGCCCGGAGCACGCAATAGGCAGTTACTGGAACTGTAGAGGCAGGCGTATCGCCTGCATGATATCACGTTAGCAGCCGGCACGGCTGCCACCACAGTAAGGAGCGACATCGCGGACACTGCGAAAATTTAGTGTCCATTCGTGTGCATTTGTGGTTAGAAAGGCCACGGTTATGAACGAAACGCATCGCCGAGAGGATGCGCACGCCCCGCTGAGTTATTACGGCGCGCGGCGCATCGTTTGGCTGGTTTTTTTTCTATTCATCATCTGGCTGATTCTGCGCGCGCTGCAACCTGTAATCCTACTGTTCGCGCTGGTGTTGCTTCTCGCGATGGTTCTGAACCCGATCATCGTTTGGCTACAGAAACACCGAGTACCGCGCTTCGTGGGTGTCATCCTGGTGATGCTTGCGCTGATT
>JBKPBJ010000013.1:0-13898 GCA_046726875.1 Verrucomicrobiota bacterium | reverse complement strand
CGAGTACGGCTCGGTAATGGATTACAAGGGCCAAAAGCTCGCAGCGCGGAACACGTTCATCATTAATCCTGATGGCGAGGTCGTAAAGGTGTACACCGGCGTGAAGCCCGCCGACCACAGCGAACAAGTGTTAAAGGATTTGGCGGAATTGAAGAAAAGCTAACCATAAATAGACACGAATTATTTCGCCCCGAACGCTTTCGGGGCTTTGGAGTGCCCCGATGCATCGGGACCAAAGGACGGATTCGCCGTGGCGAACTTGACGCCGCTTTTTAGAATCGGTAGAAAGCGCCAAACACCTCAATTCGTATGGCAGCTCAAAGAAAATCAATCGATTGTCGGGATTACCCGAGCGACAAAAACTGCTCGCTCAAAATTTCTGGCACGGAAGAGGAAGTGCTCGACGCGGCGGTACAGCATGCCGCCTCCGCTCACGGACACGAGAACACGCCGGAGCTGCGCGAGCAGATAAAGCAGATGCTTAAGGACGAGCGCGACTGAAAGAAGTCGCCGCGGATCGCGATCCGCTTTTTCGGATTCGCGCTCGCTGCGTCTCTGCTTCGGTGTCCAGCTCCGCGAGTAGTTGGCGCGTGATGTCGGAAAGTTTGCCGCGCCACGCAACACCCACCACCACAGGCGGGAAGTCCGATAACGGAAGTGCGCGCAGTTGCGGTGGTGGCTTGAAGCCGGGCACCGCGACTGTCAAACCGATACCGTAACCGCTGGCGACATATTGCTGGATCAATCGCTCGGATGTGACTTCGATCCCGCAAAACCATTCCACCCCGAGCCGTTCAAGGCCGCGCTGGAAATATGCATGAACGGGATCACTCCGTGAAAAGCACACCAGTGTTTCCTCGATTTTGTCGCTTTTCCACAACTCTGCAGCGCGCGTCAACTTGGATTTCTTGTGCACCAACAGAATCAACGGCAGCTCGAGTAGCGGTCGTACCTGAATTCCGGCACGCGATTTTTTCTCGATTAGCATAATGGCGAGATCGACGTCGCGCGCCAAAAGCAATCGTTCGGCATCAGTGCGGGTCGCCTCGTGCAGATAAAGCCGGAAAGCCGGGAATTTTGCGCGAATGCGTTGTAGGATTTGCGGCAGGTAATCGTGCAGCACGATCGCCGGAGCCGCGATGCGCAATTGCGGCGAACTGTTCTGGCGGAGCCTCTCGGCGACTACATCAATGTTGTCGAAGAATGGCCGGATGAACTCGAAAAGCTCCGTGCCCGTGGACGAGAGCGCGAATGGACGCCGCTGAAAAAGCTTCGTGCCGAGTGATTCTTCCAGTTTGGCAATTTGCCCGCTGACGGCCGGTTGCTGAATGCCGTAGGGAATATTGCGCACCGCGGCTGCGATGCCGCCGTGTTTTGCGACGAAGTAGAACAACTCCAGATGATGAATGTTCATGATCGAAAGGGTCGATGAAATCCGTCATTTTTATCAATTCACAGTCGCTGTGCAAAGCAGCTATGCTCTGTCGCAAAGCCGGAGTGATCCAGCCAACCCCGAACAACCAATGGAATTTCTAGGTCTTTTCATAATCGGTTTTCTCATCGCGATTCTCGTTCTGCCGTTTGTCGCGCTAGCAAAAGCAAATAGGGCAAAGCGCGTCGTCGACGATCTCGGCAGGCGATTGTCATCCCTCGAAAACGAACTGCGCAACTTGCGGCCGCAAACGGTTTCGGCTGTGCAACCGGAAGCATCTGTGGCGGCGGCACCCGAGCCAAAAGTGGAAGCCGTCCCACCACTGATTCCAGCGATGACACCTGTTCCGGTCATATCCAAGGCCACGCCAGAGCCGCCGCCAATCCCGGGAGAACTCCTCAAACCGAGCGCGCCGCAAATCACCAGACCACCCAAACCGTCTGTCGATTGGGAGCAATTCATGGGCGCGAAATTGTTCGCGTGGATCGGCGGGTTCGCGCTTTTCCTTGGCGTCGCATTTTTCGTGAAGTATTCGTTCGAGCACAATTTGATCCCGCCCGAACTGCGGGTTGCGATCGGGTTCGTCGTCGGCGCCGGCCTTGTTGTTGGCGGTTTGCTTCTCAGACGGAAAGAAAACGCTGTCACTGCGCAGACGCTCTGCGCGACCGGCATCCTGGTGCTCTACGCCGTGGCCTTTGCGTGTCGAGCTTATTATCACTTCGCGTTCTTTGGTCTGATTCCAACGCTTCTGTTGATGACGCTGATCACAGCAGTCGCGTTTCTGCTTTCCGTGCGGTTGAACGCTATCATCATTGCGGTGCTCGGGATCGCGGGCGGATTTCTCACGCCGGTTTTGCTTTCGACGAACCAGGATAATCCGCTCGGACTTTTCGGTTACATCGCTCTGCTCGACATCGCTCTGCTCGCGCTCGCGCAACGGCAACGCTGGAATGCGCTGCCGATCCTGGGCGCGATTGGAACCGCGCTAATGCAATTGGCCTGGGTCGCCGCGTTCTTTGTTCCACAGAAATATTTCGCCGGCAACAGAGTCCTCATCTTCATGGCGGTGTTTGTTGGGTTCCAGGCGCTGTTCCTGGCAGCGGCCGCGTGGGCAAAGCGCACCGAAAAAGCGAACACCAAACTTTTCGCGTGCGCGATCGGTCTAGGGGCGATCGCGATGTTCTCAGCGTTTTACCTGCTTGGTTTCTATGCAGTCGCCGATCGGCCGGCGCTGTTGTTCACTTATCTGTTCGTCATCGATGCCGGGTTGCTGGCACTAACGCTGATCGAAAGCAGGCTCTTGGTTGTTCAAGCAGTGGCTGGACTCGCGGCATTCATTTTTCTCGGCGCATGGACGGGCAGTTACCTGACGATCGGTCACCTTTATACCGCGTTGGGATTCTACTTTGTGTTCGCGTTGTTTCATGCAGCAATGCCAATCGCGCTTCAACGCTTGCACAAGATCGAGGTTCCGCGGTGGACTCACATCTTTCCTGCGCTCGCCCTTCTGCTTGTGCTGGTACCGATATTTCGACTCACCGAGCTTTCACTGCTGGTTTGGCCGTTCGTGTTAATCATCGACGTGCTCGCAATCGCTCTGGCGATAGCGACTGCAACTCTGCTGCCCGTCATCGCAGTGCTCGTGCTCACATTGGTCGCGGTCGGCGCGTGGCTGCTGCGAATTCCGACTGAGCTCACCGGGTTGCCGACGGCGCTGCTCATACTCGCCTGCTTCGCGATTTTCTTTTTCGTTGCCGCAAGTTGGGCGTGCCGCCGTTGGATTAAGCCTGGAACACACGCGCCGAACCTGTTCGGCAACGTCACCGACCCGGCAAATCTCTCGGTTCAACTCCCTGTGCTCTCGGCAACGCTGCCGTTTCTGTTGCTCATCATGGTGGCGCTGCAGTTGCCACTGGCAAATCCGTCGCCTGTATTTGGTCTTGCGTTGTTGCTGGTGGTTTTGCTTCTCGGCATGAGCGAAATCTTCTCGCTCGATCTGCTCCCGGCGGTCGCACTCGTTTCCGTGCTCGGACTGGAACACGCGTGGCATTTCGAACATTTCGATCCCGCCCGCGCAACGCTGCCGCTGATTTGGTATCTGGGGTTTTATGCCCTGTTCACGATCTTTCCGTTCGTTTTTCATCAACGGTTTGTGGGGAGAACGGTCCCGTGGGCAACAGCAGCGCTTGCTGGTCCGTTGCACTTCTATCTCGTGTATCAGCTCATTCGAGCTGCGTACCCCAGCGGAATTCCCGGGCTGGTGCCGGCCGCGTTTGCGCTGCCAGCATTACTTGGACTGTTCGTGTTGCTAAAACGCACTCCACTCCCGAGCCCGGCACGCAACGCGCAACTGGCGCTCTTCGGGGGCGCTGCGTTGTTTTTCATTACACTGATTTTCCCAATCCAGTTCGATCGACAATGGATCACAGTGGGTTGGGCGTTGGAAGGCGCGGCGCTGTGCTGGCTCTTTCATCGGGTGCCGCATCCGGGCCTGCGCGTGGTCGGCATCGGCTTGCTCGTCATCGTATTCGTTCGCCTCGCGCTCAATCCAGCAGTGCTAAGTTATCATCCGCGCGCCGCGTTCCCGATTTTGAATTGGTACCTTTACACGTACGGGCTCGCGACGGCGTGCCTGTTCGTCGCTGCGCGATTATTGGCGCCGCCGCGCAATCGCGTGCTCGGGCACAACGTGCGGCCGTTACTATATACGCTCGGCACCGTGCTCGCCTTTTTCACTGTGAACATTGAAATCGCCGATTACTTCAGCACATCGGGCATGGCCGCGTTGACGTTTCAATTCTCAGGTAATTTCGCGCGCGACATGAGCTACAGCATCGCATGGGCGTTGTTCGCCCTTCTGCTGCTGATTGTCGGAATCCAAAAACGAATCGCGGCGACGCGTTACGCCGGCCTGACATTGCTCGGCATCACTGTCGTGAAACTTTTCTTTCACGATCTTTCTCAGCTTGATCAACTCTATCGTATCGGCGCGTTGATCGCCGTCGCCATCATCGCAATTCTCGCGTCGTTTCTGTATCAGCGGTTTCTCGCCGCAGCCACGAAAAACAATGAAACGAAGACCGCAGTCTCACCCGCTCCATAAGTTCTGCGCCACTGTCGCGTTGACGATCGTAGTCGCCGCGCAGACGTGTCTGGCATTCGACCCTAACGAATGGCGTAACACGCAGGCGCTCGACGTTCCCGTGGCGGGTCTCGTGCGCGTGAACGTTCCGGCGACAACATTGGATGCAGCGCAGTCCGGGCTCGAAGATCTGCGCATTATTGATTCTAAGGGGAATCAAGTCCCCTATCTCATCGAGCGATTACTGCCGGAGGATGAATCAAAGATGCGGCCAACGGAATTTCGCAGCACTATCGAGAACGGCGCGACACACCTTAACATTAAAACAGGATCAAGAGCGCCACTCGTCGGCGTGAGTCTCGAAACGCCAGCGACTCACTTCGTGAAAGCCATAGATGTCGAAGGATCGCACGACGGCGCGAATTGGACCAAACTCGCAGGCGGGGATTCGCTCTTTCAGTTGCCGAACGGCGCCACGAAACTGCGCGTGTCATTCCCTGAAGACGTGTGGGAATTTTTGCGCATCACCATTGACGATCTCGGGTCGCCACCGGTGCCTTTCACTGGAGCGGACCTGCACAAGGCGCGCACAACCGCGCCTGCGGAACCGCTTCCGATCACCATCAAATCGCGGGACGAAAGTCCCGGCACAACGAGACTCGCTCTCGATCTTGGGGCAGCGAATCTGACTTTGGGGTCTCTGCGGATCGAGAGTAATGAACCGGTTTTCACGCGCGCTGTTACCCTCGCGGTACCCGAGTTTGGAAACGACGGCATTCGTGAACGCAACATCGCTGACGCTGTGATTTATCGAGTAAATGTGAACGGCAAAAACGAAGCGCGACTGGAGATGCCGCTCGAATCCGAAATCCACACGCGCGAGTTGTTCGTGCTGATTCGAAATGAAGACAGTCCACCACTTTCGATTGATACCGTGCGCGCTGACAGGCGGCTCGTGCGCCTGACCTTTTTCGCAAACCAACCAGGCCAATATTCACTTCTCAGCGGCAACACCCAATGCGCTGCGCCGCGATACGATCTTTCGGCGCTGAGCAGCAAACTTAGGAATGCAACCGCAATGGATGTTGTTCCCTCAGCGCTTGTTCCGAATCCAAGTTATAAATCGCCCCAAGCACTCGCTGCGCTCACATTGACTGGAGCGCAAATCGACGTCGCGAAATGGAAATTCCGGAAACTTCTACCGCTCACACAAGGCGGCGTGCAACAAGTCGAACTGGATCCCGATTTGCTGGCTCGTTCGCAACCCGACCAACGCGACATCCGCATCGTGCGCGGCGGCTATCAGCTGCCGTTCCTTTTTGAACGAACATCATTATCGCGTCCGATCAATTTAAATGCCGCCGCGGCGAATGATCCAAAGAAGCCTGCCATTTCGCGTTGGTCCCTAAAACTCCCAAACCCAGGGCTGCCGATCACGCGGTTGGTCTGCACATCGTCCTCACCTCTTTTCCATCGCCAAATGCGATTGTGGGAAGAAGTCACTGACGAGCGTGGCGACAAATTTGCATCTGAGCTCGGCCGCGCAACGTGGGACCAAACGCCCACCTCTCCAAAACGCGATCTGGTGATCGAACTCAACGCTCGCCCGCAAAGCGATACGTTGTTTCTCGAAACAGATAACGGCGACAACCCCGCAATCGAGTTACGCGACTTTCGCGGTTATTACCCGGTAACGCGTGTCGTATTCAAAGCGACGTCGAATCCCGCGCAGCCGGTTTGGCTGTATTACGGCAATCTCGATGCCGCCGGCCCGCGTTACGATCTCACTCTCGTTGCCAGCGAGCTTTTGAAGGCTGAACGCAGCGCCGTCACCGCGGGTCCGGAAGAAAACCTTTCGTCGAAACCCTCGTTTGTTGGCGAAACGTTAAACGGATCGACTCTCTACATTTTCTGGGCCGCGCTGGCGTTAGTTGTCATCGTGCTGCTCGCGATCATGTCGCGCTTCCTGCCCAAACCGCAGCAACAATGATCCATAGACGGATTGCCTCACGAAATACAGGAAAGGGCGCGAAAATTCAGCCGAAGAAGGCGCAGCGCCTTTCGATGTTTTTAGTTCGCTTGGTTTCGTGTGATTCGTGTGTTTCGTGGGCGAAACAAATGTGAGGCTAAGGAATGTTCCAACTGCTTGGAAGTTGCTCGTCGCTGGTATTGTATATTTGGCCCTGATGTTCTTCGGTCACCTGCCGGACCATCTGATTCTTTTTCCTACAAGAGCGCCGATTGATGCCGGCGGCGCCGTTCGGAAAACGATTCCGTTCGGAAATGGCGAACTGGAAATCTGGACGGCGCAATCACGGCGCGCACGGCAACAGGGTCGCGCAGATATTTTCATTCTGCGTTTTTACGGCAACGCGGATCGCGCGGATCGCTGGGCTGCCACGGAGGCCGACATGTGGAGCGATCGCGCAGTGGAGATCTGGGGAATGAATTATCCCGGCTTTGGCGGCAGCACGGGACCGGCACGGTTGGCGCAAATTGGACCGGCCGCGCTCGCAGCTTTCGACGCATTAAGGCGTGACATCGCCGATCGACCGATTATTGCTTATGGAGCGAGCATCGGCGCAACAGCTGCGCTTCACGTGGCGGCACAACGTCCGATCGCCGGATTGATTTTGCATAATCCTGTGCCGCTGCGCGAAATCATCCTGCGCCAGTTTGGTTGGTGGAATCTGTGGTTGCTCGCCGGGCCTGTTGCGTTGCAGATCCCACGGGACCTTGACAGCATCGCCAACGCGAGAGCGAGTCGCGCGCCTGCAATTTTTTTGCTGGCGGAAAAGGACGAAATCGTCGCCCCTCGTTTTCACCGGTTGGTAGTTCAAGCGTATGCGGGAGAAAAGCGCCTGATCGCGTTGCGCGGCGCATATCACAATGATCCGATTGAGGGCGCAACACTGGCAGATTTGAATGACGCGCTGGATTGGTTGTTAGGGAAAAGCTCACTAGAAAAACCGTAGTCCTGACGGAGACCGCACACACCATTTGTCACTCGATGTTCCGGTTTCATCCGCATTAAGCTGAGCGCGCCATGCAGAACGCACAAAATCTGATGAGCAGCTTTGAGTTCATCGCGGCGCTCATGTCAATTATCGTCGGTCTCGGGGTGACCAACCTGCTCGCGGGAGCCGGGCGAGCGTTTTATCGGCGTAAAGAGAACCCGCTCGACGAAGTTCACATCGTCCTCACGCTGGCGACGCTGCTGCTGCTGGTTTTGCAATGGTGGGTGACGTTTAAGTGGAACACCGAGGTCACATGGAGTTTCGACCGGTTTCTCGTGTTGATCGTTTGGACGATTACCCTTTACATGCTCACGGTTTTCCTTTACCCGCCCGATTTATCCGAAGCGGAAGAACATCAGCGCCGCTTTCAACGCAACCGCGTGGGTTACTATTCGGCGTTCATTGCCATGTGCGTGCTCGATATCGTGCAAACCGCAATCCACGGTGACCTACTTCATCCAATTTGGTACGTGCCCTTTGTAGGTCACTACGCCGTCCTGGCAGCGATCGGTCTCCTTGCGCATCGGCGGGGCTACGACCGTTTCTTTGCCTGGTATCAACTGATCACGCTATTAATTTGGGCCTTGCTGGTAAGGAGATATCTCGTTCCAGAGACGATGCCCGTGTAGAATGCCCGGTGGCTTCAGCTCTTAATCGCAACCCATTCGTTCCGCGTACGAGAATCGGAGACGGCTTGCACGATGCGCATGTAGCGAAGGCCGTCTTCGAAATTTGGATAGGGACGCACCCGCCCCTTTGACTTCACCGCGGCAAGGAAATCTTCTTCGACGCTCCATTCGCCTTCCAATTCCGTCGGAATATCCACGACGTGCAATCCGCGATCGCCAACCTTTCCCGTCTGCATGACATCGGCCGTGAAATCATACGTGAGGGTCCCGGTGCTGCCGTAAATTTCCAGCCGATCACCTTCCGCCAGCGCATTAATTCCGCTGAACTCAAGCACGCCTTCGGCGCCATTTTCAAAACTGCATAGCACCGTGAGCAAATCGGGAACGATCACGTTGTAACCTTCGCGAAGTGGCTGAAAGATTTTTCCGCGCGCGAACACACCGGTGATGTCGCCAAGCCAGCGCTGCAAAACTTCAATGTAAATCCCCAGTGTGAGCGTATTGAGTCCACTGATCTCGATCTTTTGGCGCCAATGTGCCGGCGCGTCGGGATCCAGGTAATTTCCGTGGAAACTTTGCAGCCGCACTTGATGCGGCTGGCCGATGTAATTTTCGGCGAGGATTTTTTTGACCATCAAATCGCCGCGTAATCCGAAAGGCGGCGGACAGAGCATCGTCACCAATTCTGGATAACGCTTCGACGCCGCGAGCATCTCCTCCGCCTCGGCGAGGTCCATCGACATTCGCGCCTGGCAAAATACGTGTTTGCCCGCCTCGAGCGCAGATATTGTGACTGCCGAATGCATGTACGGCGTTGTGCCGATCCAGACGATGTCGATGTCCGGCGTCGCGACTAACTCCGCCCAATCGCGCATCGGTAGCGCCTCTAGCGAATTCTCGCGGCAGAAGCGTTCCGAGCTTTCGTATGTGGAGTTTGAAACGGCGATGATTTCGACGTCTGGGTTTTTTTTGAGCGCCGGCAAGTGGCGGGTGCGCACGATGTTGCCGGCTCCGACGATTCCGACCCGCAGTTTGTGATTGTTTTTGTGCATTAGTTCGGTGCGATGATCGCCGCTGCAAAAGCGATTGATTGTGGTCGAACTAGGTTTGACCGCTGCCGGCAATTGCGCGTTCAACTCATTTGGTAGAGCGGGTCACTCCGTGCGCGCCGATAGCTACAGGAACCGGCGTGCCCCGACACGTCCGGACCCCGCCCTACCCAATGAGCAATCATCCGCTTGACCTTCGCCCTTGAACGCGGCAGGTTACGCGGCTTTTTTTGCGATATGAAAGTTTGTCACGTCACAGGATCCAGAGTGATGCGAGGCAGCGTGATTCACCGGCGGGGTTTGGCCAAGAAAAAAGGCGGCGTAGGCCGGCACATCACGAAAATGGTGCCGCGCGTTTTCGCGCCCAATTTGCATCGCCAGCGTATTTGGGTGCCGGAGCTGAAGAAGTTTGTGCGTGTTCGCGTTACAGCGCGCGGTCTCAAGACAATCAACAAGCACGGCGCCTATAAGGCGCTAAAAAAATCCGGCGCCATCTAACATCGTAAGGCGTCTGTCTCAGAAGCCGAGGCGTCCCACAGAGACGCCCTACCGCAATTGTTGAGGTTCTCGCCAGGTAAGCTGTAGCGGCCAGCGTGTTGTAGGAGTTGTTGTGTCAACCGACGCGGCGAGCGCCTCTGAACTTTCTCGCGGCTGCTTTGATTTGCCGCGTGGCAGATCAAGCGAACCATCGTTGAACTCGATCACGTAACCTTCGTTGATCAGCCAACGCAGATCGGACGCGAGCGCCAATCTGCGCGGCTCTGCGTCTTCGCTCGCCCCATTGCCAGTCAACGTTTCGAAAAGCTGTTTCCGATTAATTCCCGCCGTCGTCGAGACTGCTTCGAGTATCGCGTTCACCGAAGGACACACGCCCGCGTGTTCGTGCACGAATGCGCGTACGCGGATTGGCGAAACAAACAACATGCCACGCCGATGACGAAAAATGTGCAGCGCGTTTTGCCGGAATCGGCTCGCTAGCTCCTGCATTATGTTTGAAGGAGAGCGGGTTTCGCGCACCCACGCCTGCTCGATCGCCCGGTTCAGGATCCGCTCCGGCAAGCTCCGGCTTGACGTGCCGCCGACAGTTACGTCCTCCACACTGCGGACGAGTGTCGGGAAATAGTGCGAACGAAAATGTCGTTCTGCATCCGCAGCAGACGAAAATGTCAGAGGTGTTTGTTCGCGTAAGGTCGTGTAAGTGGTGATCTTTCTGGCTTCCTCTTTCCACCGCTCGACCACGGCGGGATCGCCGACGATCTCGATTTGCCGCTGATAATCGGCAAAGCTCAATCGCCGGCTGAAACGTTGCTCGTACAAGCTTCGCAGTTGCGGCTGGTAAGCGTGGTGATTGGTGGGGCCCAGAAGCGTGCCGCTCAACCGACACCTGGCGACATTCGAGAAACTTCCCTTTATCGGATCGCTTTCTACAACATTGACCTCATAAAAGTCGCGTTGCGCGAACCGGAATGCGTTTCGCTCAAGGAATTCCCGGTCCACAGAGATTCCGCCGTTCTCGCCAAGCTGATAAAGCGGCGCTTCGGCCCTTGCCGTGAGATGAACTTCATATCGCCCCGGTTTTTCCAGGAACAAACGGGCCAGAACAAACAGCGAATAGGCAACCGACCCGGACTTGATCTGAGCAACCACATTTTCGAAAACGCTCTGACGCGGGAGAAAACGAATCGTTCCCTCGAACGGCTTTGACGCAACCTGCGCAACGCGATCCGACGAAGCGCGATGAGTGGCTCGATCGAAATCGCGACGCCTGGCGCTTCCTGTCTTGGGCATTCTGCCGCGGTGGCGCCTGTCGGGCTTGGATGTTGGGTGTTGCGTGTCCTGTCGCCGTTCGCGGGAGCGGAATTTTCGATCCTTGTGCCTGCCACGGCGGTCGCGGCTGCGCATTTCCGCGGGCGCTTCTTTTGCCGTGTAATCGTCGTAATGATTCTTTGAGTCTGATTCCTTCAGCCACGCAGGCAAAAGTTTTAGATCCAGGAGATCGGCAGGCTCGATCGGCGCAGCGCTCATCACGTTCATCTACTCGAACGGCAAACGGAAGCAAACGCCAAGCTGAGCTTCGTCTCTCCGGTTCCCCAAAAATGATTGACATCCTCTCTAATTCATTTACTTGCGATGCTGTGCCCGGGCTGTCTCCCGCTCTGCGGGACTGGACTTTCCCCCGCGCGACTAATACCAACCGAACAAATTTTATGGCGGAAAAATCGATCGAAGAGAAGGTCAAGGACATCATCGTCGAGCAACTGGGTGTGAACCCGGAGCAGGTTACACCGCAGGCATCTTTTATTGAGGATTTAGGGGCAGACTCGCTGGACATTGTCGAGCTGGTGATGGCTTTTGAAGAAGAATTTGGGGTCGAAGTGCCGGATGAAGACGCGGAAAAACTGCAGACCGTCGGCGACGTCATCAAATACATCGAAGAAAAATCGTCCAAGCAGTAGCGCGATCGTTTTCAATACTGTAGCCCAATCCCGTAGCCACCGGTTCGCCGCAGGACGAATCCGTCCGGTGTGCGGACCTGTAGCCGGTCGACAACGGTGCTGCTTTCGATTCAAACAAAGACGGCCCGCAGGGCCGTGGCTACATGCGATCAGTGGCGATCGCTGACTAGTTGAAATTCACGCACTCGGGCGAGGCTCAGGTGTGGGACGAGGCCGCGGCGACCGCGTGGGTTTGGGCGTTGGCGGCGGCCCCTCACGAAACCCGAGAATCTGAAACACCTGATCGGGCCATACTTGATCGGCCATGCAAGCGCTCTTCCGGTTCCACGTGATGCAGCCGGTCCCGTAGCCGTCACCTGGGTTTTGCCAGGCAGCGCCTGCATTGGATTGAATAGTCCGATTATGCCAGAACCACTGGCCATTCGGATTGGAATCTTGCCGGGCTTGCACTGAGACCCAATACGTCCCTGGATTGACACCGAACGGATACCGAAGACAGATTAGGAAATCAGGCGCCGTTTCGACGTACGGCAGGTTCATGAACGCCGCGATGAGCGTCCCCGGGAGATTGCCTGCACCATTCTGGTAAAAATAAATGTTGAACGACGATGCTGGCCCGCCGCCAGCGGAGTATTCACCCATCACGCGCACTCCGGTGATGTACGGTGCTCCCCATCCGCCGCCAATAACGAAGTCGTCAGCGGCCTGGTTATCGAATGCGGCCATAGCCGACTCGAACTGCTGCGACCCGATGCCGACAGGCGGTTCCGTTGCTGGGTTGTTGTACTGATCCCAAAAGCCCCCTCCTTGACAGTTCGAGATGGGTAGAGCTCCCGCGCTTTTTCGCTGGGCCGCTACACGCGGTATCCCCACAAGTGCGAGAAACAGCATCACAAGTAAACAGCCAAGCTGAACCAATCGGGTTTGAACGCTCTGCGCCCCTGTTGCTCATTTTTTCCACCCGGTGTTCGTCGCTCTGTTTCGTGACCGCCGACGCGTTTTTAAGGGACCGCAATGAGTCATGTCAGTGTGTTTCCCGTGTCATGTCGGCATCCGACGTTTTCTCGTTCATGGTTGCCAAGCCTCATGACACGTTCACACTAAACGACGTGGACATGATGCTTCTGCAGCAGCCGCTCTTTTACGTCGGCAAGCACTACGTAACGGTCCTTGGACTGATCGCCTTCGTCGCGTTTTTCGCCGCCGGAGTGATCATTGCCCGGTTTTTGCAGAGCCAAATCGTTCGGCGTTTTTTCAGCCGGTTCAAGATCGACACAAACTTCATCGCGATAGTCACGACGATCCTGAGTCTGGCGGCCATCACCCTCTTCACCGTCACTGCCGTGAATGCTGCGGGAATACCGCTGGCGTGGACCGCGCCGCTTCCGGCAATCAACTTGAGCCTCGCTCAAATCTTCCTGCTGATCGCGCTGTTGGTGGCGGTGTTCTGGTTTTCCTCCGGGACGAAACATTTTCTTTTCAACCGGCTGCTTGCGCAAAGCGGACTAGATCGCTCCCTGCAGTACGCCATTGCACAAGTCGTCAGCAACATCGTGCTGGTGATTGGTATTTTTTTTGTTCTGGAGAACGCAGGCATTCATCTCGCTGCGCTGGCAGTTTTTGCCGGTGCGGTGGGGGTCGGCATCGGACTTGGCCTGCAAAACATCGCCAGTAATTTCATTAGCGGTCTGGTCATTCTCGCCGAGAGACCGATCACGATCGGCGACCGCGTTGAAGTGGCAGGGATCACCGGTCAGGTGGAGCACATTCGCGCGCGCAGCACAGTGATTCGCACCAACGACAATATCATGATGATCGTGCCCAACACGAAATTTATCGACTCACCCGTGACCAACTGGACGTACGCCGACCGGCGTGTGCGCTTTCGCATCCCGGTGGGGGTAGCCTACGGCAGCGATGTGAACAGAGTTCGGGATGCGCTGCTAGCGGTTGCGCACGAAAATTCCCACACCTTGAAGGAACCGGCACCGGCTGTTTTTCTCGATCAATTCAGCGACAGTTCAATCGATTTCAAGCTGATGGTCTGGAGCAGTGAAATGAGCGACCGTCCAAGCCGGTACCGCAGCGACCTCAACTTTGCAATCGCTGAGAAGTTTCGGGAACTCGGGATCGAGTTTCCGTTTCCCCAGCGCGACGTACATATTCGCGACGGGGTACTCAAGGTCGAAAACTTCGCAGCCGAGCAATCGGCGAAGCGATCAGACGCGTAGGC
>JBKPBJ010000012.1:0-14956 GCA_046726875.1 Verrucomicrobiota bacterium | reverse complement strand
CGGCTGCCAACCGTTTTTTGAGCAAGTTGTTTTTGCTTAGCAAAAGCAACCTTGGGCGCCATCTTCTCCACAGCGGAACGATTAGAAAGACCCACGTGGCAATGGCAAGTGCTGCGACTGCCACATGGCTTGCGAACGGGTCCAATTCTCGAAAAAAACGCATGCGGATGGTGCTGGAATCGTAAGAAAATTGGATGCCAATCGCAAGCGCATTCCGGCTACTTGCGCGTCGTCCGGGCAATCAAAAACGATTCTGGCGCGATCTGTAAAGCGCGGGCGGGCGTGCCTAGGCGTTTAATCGTTGTCTAGGTTCGAATCCTAGCGAGGCAGCCATGTAAACCCCAAAAGCTTTCGGGGCACGTGGCAACGCCACTCATTTGTGAAACTTTTTGGCGTTGCCATTGAATCCGCCGCGTAAAGTACTGGGAAATCGCGCTGAGCTTAGCCCCAGTCGCGTCAATAGCGTTGGCCGAGGACTTTAAAACCATCAATGGGGAATACAAAAACGCGACGGTCAGCCGAGTCGAAACTGAACAACACCAGAGGTGTTGTTCTCGTGGAAGTGTACGATCTGCAAATAATATTGCGTTTTGCAAGCCAACTGAACGAAGCTAATCGTGTAGAGAGCAAACAAAATAGAATCTCGCCGTGCTCACCGCGGCTCCGGCGCAGCGGAAATCCGGACGTGCAACGTTTGTAAGTCATTTTGGTGAGGCGTAACTTGGCGATGCAGCGAACCGCGCCAATACACTAGACGATGACTTCAATCGATTTGGCTCCGGCCCGCACTTGAGATCGTGTTCCCGATTTAGTTCGCGGGCTGATCACCGACCATCGCAGATGGTCGGACCTTGCCCAGTGTCACTCGCTTCGTGAACGTCGGGCCAGAAATGCCGGTGAGCGGCACGAATCGCGCGAGCGTAGGAATTGCGGTAATGAAGCCGAGTCCATTTGATTTTACATCGTGTCAATTTAACGAAGCGACCGATTGCGCTTTCAGCCACGAATCAGGGGAAACACAATGACGGCGGACGAATACGAAAAGCTTCCGGCTGTGGACCGAGAGGGCTTTATGGAATGCCCCCAGTGCAGAGAGATCTTAAGCCTGGAAGAACTCCTACTGCATCTCGCTTACAAGCATTCCGGATTCCGGCTGTGAAAGGTTTTGTCTAGTCCCGGGGGAATTCTAGGTTCGAACCTGCTACGATCTATTATTCCGCTCCCCCAACCCACAGCGGACACCGGACTTACCACCGCCAGCATCGGCACCATCATTACCAATAACTGTGACCGAAGACTCTGAAATTCGCGCGCTGATTGGAAGCAATTTCACGTAGCATAAATCCGCGCTTTTTTCGCCTCTGCCGGGAACCGCTGGACCATCCAAATCCGAATCATATTAAAAAGGGAAGAGGCGCGATTTTCCTATGCGCCGAATGCACTCCTTGGCGGGAGTTTGCGTCCCTCGCAAAGCAACAAAGAAACCGGAAAATCCAAACAAAAGGGAAACCTATGAAAAAACTTCTTTTACTTCCATTGGTAGCAATCGGACTGGCTCTGGTTCCGGTAAAACAAGCTGACGCTCAGGTGTCCATCGGCATCGGAGGAGTCGGAGTCGGATTCGGTTACCCGGCATACCGATACGGCTATTACGGATATCCGGGATACTACGGATACTATCCGCGAAGCTATTACAGCTACTACGGTGGCTATCCTTATTACCGATCGAGTTACTACACTGGGCGGCCGTACTACTACAGCGGACACCGTCACAAGCATCACAAGCATTATTACTACCGTTACTAAGCGGACGGGTTGGTGTGAGGGTTAATGAGCTGGCTTGGAGCAATTCCAAGCCAGCCTTTTTTTGCCTGAAGGCGAATCATCCCCCGTAAAGCCTGACGCTCTCACGGGGAACGGACGAAGTGCGCGAAGCGCTTACTCGATCCCGCAGATCACTCGCCGCCTCTACCGTGTCCCGAGCCGCGACGAACCTGGCCGCGAATCTCGCCTCCGCCGAAATTTGCCGTGTGCATATTGGCGTAAGACAGATCCTCGCGCACCGCTTCCAACGCCGAATCGAGATCGCCCGCCGTTATGCCTTGGTTACCCGGCCCGGTGACGTTTGCCGCAGTGATCGTCCCAGTGATTGTTCCTGAAGTGGCTGCCGGACAAGCGGGCTGATTTCCGCCGCCACACAAAAATATCATGACACCGCCAGCGACCTTACTGGGCGCGAAATGCAGGTGGGCTACGCTAAGCGGCGATGACAGGTCGGCGAAGGTCAACGAGAAGTTGATCGCACCTGGCTGAATCGTCATTTCGAAGTTAGCCGTGCCCGCGGAATTGATTGGAGGCACCTCATTTGCTCCACTGAGGCTGGCGGAAAAACGCTCCGTTTGTGAGTTAACCATAGGTGCAGCAATAAGATTTGCCATCATCGCGCCCAATGCGAAAAAAAGATCAGCTTTAGTTTTCATAATTATATTTTTGTCGTTCGAGACTACGAACGCGGCCTTGGTTGTGTCAATCACCATAACCCTTAGCAGTGCATCGAAAAGTAACGCGGTTGTTACTTTCCGGACGGTTTCGTTGATCTCCCCGTTTAGAGCGGGAGAAAATTAGCTAATCTGCCGTGAGGCAGCAGCTTTACTGATCGTTCAATACCGTTTGCTTTCTCCCCTGGTCCCCAATTCAGATTTGTTGTTGATGATGCCGCGATAAGTGTTGAATACCTTACGTCATTGACGCAAGACAAATTCTCGGAGAGAACAATCCCCCGGCACCATCTGCGATTAGGAAGTCGTCGAACCCTGCTCGTCGCGCCGTTTACGAAAAAAATCCTGCAAAATCGCAGCGCATTGTTTTTGCAAAACGCCGGACGTGATTTGGCAACGGTGATTGAACGTCGGCATCTGCAGAAGGTTCATCGTGCTCCCGGCCGCCCCGGCAGAGGGATCTATGCAGCCGAAAATGACGCGTCGAATTCGGGTATGCACGAGAGCGCCTGCGCACATTGCGCACGGCTCTTTGGTCACATAAAGATCGCAATCCGTAAGACGCCAATCGCCAACGGCCGCTTCAGCCTGCGTTAGCGCCAGCATTTCAGCATGCGCGGTCGCGTCCTTGAGCAACTCGACCTGGTTATGCGTGCGCGCGATGATTTTGCCTTCGCGCACTACCACGGCGCCCACCGGCACTTCGTCCGCTGCATACGCTTTCTGCGCCCGTCGCAATGCTTCGCGCATGAAATGCTCATCGGGCAGCGGGTCGATCATCCTTAACCTGTAGCCACGGCCTTGTGGGCCGTCCAGTTAGGACGTCTCATCTGATCGTTTCGCTTAACCGGCCACAGGCCGGTGGCTACAGCAATGACGCGCGCTTGCCGAAAAATATTCCTCGGCATATTAGGGACTGCTCATGCACGACAACATCGAATCGCATCTGGTCGAAAAACGCGTTTTCAGACCGCCACCAGGTTTCAGCAGCAAGGCGCGGATCAAGAGCCTGGCTCAATTTCGGCGAATGTATCGAGAATCGATCCGGCAGCCTGCCAGGTTCTGGACGCGGGAAGCGAAGGAGTTGGTCTGGCGCGCGCCGTGGAAGAAGATTCTCGAATGGAAACCGCCGTTCGCGAAATGGTTCGTCGGCGGGAAACTGAACGTTTCGGAAAATTGTCTGGACCGGCATCTCGCCGGGTCGCGTCGGAATAAGGCCGCAATCATTTGGGAAGGCGAACCCGGCGACAAGCGCACGCTCACCTATCAGCAGTTGCATCGCGAAGTCTGCCGCTTCGCGAATGTGCTCAAACGCAATAACATCAAAAAAGACGATCGCGTCATTATTTATCTGCCGAACATTCCCGAGACAGCGATTGCCATGCTGGCCTGCGCCAGGATCGGCGCGGTTCATTCAGTGGTCTTCGGCGGGTTCAGCTCCGACAGCATTCGCGACCGAATCAACGACAGCGGCGCCATTGCGCTCATCACCGCCGATGGCGCATATCGTCGCGGCGGGATTGTGCCGCTAAAGAAAAATGTGGATGACGCGCTCCGGGATGACACCTCTGTCCGGCGCGTGATTGTTTTTCGCCGCGCGGCAAACGACATCCATATGGAGGAAGGCCGCGACGTTTGGTGGCATCGGGAGCTGGAGTACGTAGATGCAAAGTGCCCGCCGATATCGCTCGATAGCGAACATCCGCTTTATCTTCTCTACACGAGCGGTTCAACTGGCAAACCCAAAGGAATTTTGCACACCACCGGCGGTTACCTCGTGGACGTTTATTGCACCGCCAAGTACGTCTTCGATATCCGCGATGAAGATATCTTTTGGTGCACGGCCGACGTGGGCTGGGTCACTGGCCATAGCTACATCGTCTATGGCCCGCTCGCGAATGGCGCAACAGTTGTCATGTACGAGGGCGCGCCGAACTGGCCCGAGCCCGATCGGTTTTGGAGAATCATCGAAGAATATCGGGTCAACATTCTCTACACTGCGCCGACGGCGATTCGCGCATTCATCCGTTGGGGCGACGATTGGGTGGCGAAACACGACCTTTCATCGCTGCGCTTGTTAGGCACAGTTGGCGAACCGATCAATCCAGAGGCCTGGATGTGGTATCACAAAACAATTGGCGGCGGGCGTTGTCCCATTGTCGATACGTGGTGGCAAACCGAGACTGGCTCCATCATGATCACGCCTCTTCCGGGCGCGACTCCAACGAAGCCCGGTAGCGCGACGCTTCCATTCTTTGGCGTCGACGCTGCCATAGTTGATGAAAAAGGACGGGAAGTCGGCCCGAATATCGGCGGCAAATTGATTATTCGCCGGCCATGGCCTTCGATGTTGCGCACGATCTACGGCGACACAGCGCGCTACCGACAGCAATACTGGAGCGAATTTAAAGGCAATTATCTGACCGGCGACGGCGCGCGCCGCGATGAAGACGGTTATTTCTGGATCGTCGGGCGCATTGATGATGTGCTGAACGTGGCCGGTCACAGGCTCGGCACATCGGAAATCGAAAGCGCGCTGGTGAGTCACCCGCGAGTGGCGGAGGCGGCAGTAGTTGGGAGACCCGACGAATTAAAGGGGCAGGGCGTCGTCGCGTTTGTGACAGTGAAGACCGGAATTGAGGTCAGCCGCGGGCTGAAGGAGGAACTGCGTGATCACGTCAGCAAGCACATTGGGGCAATTGCAAAACCCGATGAAGTGCGTTTTGCCGAAGCGCTTCCAAAAACGCGCAGCGGCAAAATCATGCGACGCCTCCTCAAGGAAATTGCTAGCGGCGCAAAGGTTACCGGAGACACGACGACGCTGGAGGACTTCAGTGTGCTGGCAAAACTGGCCCAGGCCGAGGAATAGCCATATCTGTCCATGCGACTCATACGACACATGGGCCACGTGAACCCGAAAAATCTTTTTCCCATTCCGGGTTGGTATAGCGTCTTCTCGTGAGCTTCATTCGCACAGGCTTTCGCGAAGTAGCTTTAAAGCTCAGGCGCCAGAAAACACGCATAGCGCTCCGGCATGACCGGCGTCATCTGCAAAAAAGTGAAATCAATCTCGGACGCGAGGGTACGGCGCAGGCGGCAAATTTTCCCGAACTGCGCAACGAAATTGTTGCACTGAAGAAACTGGAGCAGGAGCAAAAAGAAGTCGCGCTGCGGATCGCGCGGATTGAAGAAGGAATAAAACGAATCGAAGAAGAACGCCAGCAAATCGCGCGCGAGCAGGCGAACGCAATTGCGAAACTCGAAGCGGAGAAGAAGCCGCTCCTTCAACAGCGTAACCAGGCGAAGAGCACCGCGCAGGTGTGCGAACGAGAGCTTGCCGGCGTGGAACGGCGCATTCAGGAGAGCGAAGCTGCCGATCGCGATCTTTTGAAACAACTTTCCGATCTGCACGCGCTTGATCCGGCTCCTCCCGACCTTGAAGCGCTCTCTGCAGGGATTATGGCAAAGCGGGCGCGCCTTCCGGACGAACGGGCTGAACTTGTGCGGGCACGCATGGGCAGCGCCGACGCGGTGCGTGCGGCCAAGGAAAAGTTGAACACTGCTGACTCCGACCTTGCGGCCGTGGAAAAGAACATAGCGCGCACGCGGAGCGATTTTGAAGCGCGCGACCGCAAACTGGCTGAGAGCATTCGGACCCAGCAACAAGCAGCGCGCGAGGCGCGGACGCAGCACCAGACCGTCGAAGAACGAAAGAATCCGGCGTATTTGAGCATCGGCCGGCATTTGTCTCAAAAGGGTGTTGCTCCGCCGAATGCGCCGGATCTGCTCGAGGAGGCGCACCGTCGCAGAGAAGCAGTGGACTTGCAGTTGAAACACCAGGCAGAGCTCGCACAGCTCTCCAGTCAGATCGATAAACAAGAGCTGCGGAAGTTTTATTTCAGCACGTTTTCGGTGCTGGTTCTGCTGGCGATCACGCTGCTCGTCGTTTTCCAATCGCCGCGCGGACGCGAATGGCTCCCGCAGGAAACCGACACCATTTTGTCGATTAACGCCGAACAATTCGAACGCGCAAACCTCGCAAAGCACTGGCGCGATGCGCAGCCCAAACTCTGGCCGGGATTGATCGGCCCCGCAGCTTCCGTTCCGGGGTTGAACCCATCGCGCGATACAGCACGCATCACCCGCGCGCTCACGACGAACGAAACCGGCGAGACTAAAGAGTTCAACCTCGTCCAAACCCGTCGCGGCCTCGCTAGGGTGATTCGTACGGTCGCCGACGACAGGAATTTCAAAAAGCGCTCGATCAACGGTTTGCCAGTGTGGGAACGACAGCCGAGCTCGGCAGAGCCGGCTGTGCAAGCCTCCGGCTCACCAGCGGCTGCCGCGGTGAAGCCGGAGTTTGCGATCGCCCGCGTCGGACCGGCAACGCTCGCCGTTGGCGCACCAGAACAAGTCGATGAACTGGTGCTCGTGCGTTTGGGAATGAAGCCGGACCTGAAAATCACCGGGCAACTGTTCGATCGCTTCCAGGCTCTCGATCGCGAGAGTACGCTGCGACTGATTTCCCGGGATCCGCCGGATCTGTCCCGCGTTTTCCATCCGATCTTTTCGAGTGAATTAGTCGGTGCCTCGCAATTGATCGGCCTTGCAGTGAACCTGCAAAATCCAGTAAAAGCCAGAATCCTCATCAAGGTGAATGCTCCGAAAAATGCCGCTGACGTCGCGCGCGATTTGCGCGGCAATCCGGAGCAATGGCTTCGCATGCCCGACTCGCCGCTGTTGCTTTACTCGCAGCTGCCGGAGATCCAAACCCAGGGCAACTCCAATCTCGAATTGCGTTTCACCATGCCCGAGGACTGTGCACGCCTTCTCCTCGAACGTCTGGCCGGAATTGATGTTCCTGAAGTGGCCGTGGCAGCGTATTAGGCAAATGATGCAAACACGCCATAGGAACGCTTGGATTTCCTTGCCTATTGCTTTTGCGCTAACGCTGCTTTCCATCAACGCAAATGCTGATCCCCCTCTTGTTGATATCCAGTCGGTGAATCCCACGATCGTGGTAGAGTTGCGCTACGCGGGAAATAACAATTTGGTCAAGCATCCGCTCTACCCCCAGGGAACGCGCGCTCTAGCCCGCCCTGAGGTCGCCGCAGCTTTGAGTAAGGCTCAAACGATTCTGCGTCATTACCAATATGGACTGAAAATCTGGGACGCTTATCGGCCGGTAGCGGTACAGACAAAGCTTTGGCAGGCATTCCGCAACAGTGACTATGTTGCGAATCCTGAAGTCGGCATCGGCTCGCTGCACAGCTGGGGAATCGCCGTCGACGCTACCCTGGTGGACTCATGGAATCGCTCCGTTAGCATGCCGAGTGATTTTGACGATTTTACGCCTGCTGCGATGTGGCGTTACACGGGTCCGTCTTTTGAAGTACTCGGTCACGTGCGTTTGCTGCAATGGGCAATGCACAAAGCGGGTTTCTGGGGAATGCGCACTGAATGGTGGCATTTTACGATCGCCGATTGGCAAAAATATTTGCCGGAAGAAGCACGGCACTCCGCGCACGTCCAGGGAACTCAGTGGAATGGCAAGCTGTGATGGACGGATTCTTTCGTGGTTTGCAGCAGCCGGAATACGTTCACGTGTTGCTCAACCCGCTGCCCGTCTACGGGCTGCTTGTCAGCTGGATCGCTCTTGTCGCTGCTTTGATTTCAAAAAACCGCCGAGCGCACATCGTCGCGCTGATTCTGGTATTCATTACCTCGATTTCCGCATGGCCGGTGTTCGAATTTGGCCAGCATGGATACGATCGCGTGCTTGCGATGACCGATGACGACGGTCACGCCTGGCTTGATGAACACGAAGAGCGCGCTGAGACGTTGATCTGGATTTTCTATGCGGTTGCGGCATTAAGCGCGGCTGCGATCATCGTGCCGTTGCGCTGGCCGAAATCGTCCGTTCCGCTCGCGGTCGCGGTGCTGTTACTCGCGGCAGCCGCCTTGGCCTCGAGCTACTACATCGCATACGCTGGCGGCAAAATCCGCCACCGCGAATTTCGCAACGAACCCGCACCGCCGATAAAATCGCAAGAGGAGCAGGAACATTAAGGCTCGTTAGACCGTTGAAGCGTTAAAGCGGAAACGACATTGTCATTCTGAGCGAAGCGAAGAATCCAGCTAGTTCGAGCAATTCGGGCAGTTACATCGCATACTAAAGTCCGGCACTTTCCAAACCCAACCAGCCGCCGCAGTCAGTGAAGTAGCTGGATGTTTCGCTTCGCTCAATATGACAGGCTACGCGGTACCGCTTTAACCGTTCAACGCTTTAATCCCTTCGACCCTTCAACCCTTCGGCCATGACAATCCAGCTCGATCGCGCAGAACGCGACGTTGAACAACAAAGCGCCGCCCTCAAAAAGCCGCTGGCACTGCGCGATCTCGTTCTGACGCAAATTCTTTTTGTGGTTGGCTCGAGCTGGGTCGGCGCTGCCGCGAAACTTGGGCAGGCGCATCTGTTCTTCTGGCTGCTCGCGATTTTGCTCTTCTACATTCCACAGGCCGCAGTGGTGATTTATCTCAGCAACCGCATGCCTCTCGAAGGCGGCATTTATCAATGGGCCAAGCTCGGTTTTAATGAGTTCGCCGGATTCATTGTCGCGTGGAATCTTTGGCTCCTCTCGATCACGGTCATCGCGCTCGGCGGAATGTATGTTACCACCAACATTTCCTACGCGATCGGCTCGAATGCCGCGTGGATGCCGGAAAACAAATGGTGCGTGTCACTAATCAGCGCGGCATTGGTTGGTGGTCTCGGCTGGGCGTGTGTCCGCGGTTTGTCGTTAGGCAAATGGGTCCACAACATCGGTGCGTGCGCGATGTTCCTCGTTTACTCAGCGTTGATCTTGCTGCCGCTGGTCGCCCTCGCGCGTGGCGAGTTGAAAGCGTATCAGCCGCTTCAACTCGCATTGCCGACAATGTCGATTTTTTATTGCTTCAATGTCTTTACCAAGCTTGCGGTCGGCGCGCTCAGTGGATTTGAATATGTAGCGATTCTTGCAGGCGAAACACGCTCGCCCGCGCGTGACATTGGACGTTCGGTGCTCATCGCTTCGCCGGTGATCGCGCTGATGTTTATTCTCGGCACCAGTTCGGTGCTCGCGTTCATCGGCAATAATCCTATCGATCTGATTGGCCCGGTGCCGCAAACGCTACGCCTCGGCTTGCGGTTTTTTCCGATCGCAAGCGCAATCGCGTCCATGGCCATTATTTTGATGACCGTGCGAACGATCGCGTCCACTAGCGTTCATGTAACCGGCAGCTCACGATTACCGATGGTCGCGGGTTGGGACCACTTGCTGCCGGGTTGGTTTTCACGTTTACATGCGCGTTACAAAACGCCGATCAATTCGATCATTTTCGTCGGCGCGACTACACTATTGATTGCGATCGCCAGCCAGATCGGCGCCGGAATTCAGGAAGCGTTTCAACTGGTCGATAACGCCGCGAATGTTTTCTACGGTATCGTTTATTTTACGATGTTCTCGATACCGATCTTTGGAGCGCGCGCCATTCGTTCGGGGGCTCCAATCTGGCTGCGCATCGCCGCGATCTGTGGTGCGGTCGTCTCACTGGCCGCGATTTTTTTCACGATCTACCCGATTATCGACGTTCCGAGCCCGTTGACTTTCGCGCTGAAAATCATCACAGTGACCGCAATCGCGAACGTGATTGGCGTCGCAATTTACCTGGTTGGCAAAAAACGTCAGCACCCCTAACCACAGTTCTCATTAACCCACTGCAGGTATTCCGGGGATCCGCTCGCGATAGGAACGAAAATGATCTCGGGAACATCGTACGGATGCAGCGATCGAAGTTTCTCCTGAAACGCTGATTGTCGGTCTTCGCTAAGCTTAAATAAGACGAGCGTTTCGTTTCCCGATTCGATTTTTTCTTTCCAACGATAAATCGATTCAACGGGCGGCAAAATATTTGCGCAGGCGGCAAACCGTTCGCTCACTAATTGATTTGAAATTCGCCGCGCCGTTTCGGCGTCTGGGAAAGTGCTCAACGCAATAAGAACTTTATCGTCCATCGTTAACTGTCAGTCGTCTCGTCCATCATTCCATTTATGCAGCGCCAGGGTGAATCGGCTTCTCGGAAGACGATGCCATCGCCGATGGCGCAAATATCAGGCGGCAAAGCCGCGTCTTCAACGCGTTGAGAACAACGCGTTCCACCTTTCAGCGTTGTCGTGCTCGCGCCGGCATATCCAACCGCCACCGAGCACAACGTCGCCGTCGTAAATGACCGCGGCTTGTCCGGGCGTTACCGCGCGCTGAGGCTCGTGCAGTCGCACGCGCGCGCGATGATTTTCTAATGACGTTACCGTCGCAACGGTTCCAGGATGATTGTAGCGGATCTTCAGGATCGCTTCGAACGATGAACCGGGATCACCGATCCCGGCTACAGCGTGCCAGTTCACGCGATCGATCTCAAACTCGTCGCAAACCAGATCGTCCGCATCGCCAACGATGACGCGATTTGTTGCCGGATCGAGATCGACCACATAACGCGGACGCGGCGAACCGCCGGGCAACCCTTTGCGCTGTCCGATGGTGAACAGCTCGATGCCATCGTGTTCACCCACAAAATTTCCAGCGACGTCGTAAATTTCGCCGAGGTGAAATTCGTCTTCGCCCAAATGGGAGCGCAAAAACGCCTTGTAATCGTTGCCGGGAACAAAACAAATCTCCTGACTGTCGATCTTATCGGCGACCTTGAGGCCTAACGAGTGGGCGATCTCCCGAATCTGCGGTTTGGTCATCGTGCCCAGCGGTGTAAGCGCGCGGCGCAATTGCGGCTGATGCAGACTAAAAAGGAAATAAGACTGATCCTTGCGCCGATCGACCCCTTTGCGCAGCACGGCGTAGCTGTAGCCGGGGTCGGTGACCCCGGCAGAGTCGGATTGGATCGACGCAAGAACGTGGCCGGGATCGCCGATCCCGGCTACAACGTGCTCAATGATCGCGTAATGACCGGTGGCGATGTAATCGCAGCCGAGTGCCCTGGCTTTGCTCCAGAGATTGCCGAACTTGAGTTTTTCGTTGCACATCACGCACGGGTTGGGCGTCCGGCCGGCCTGGTATTCGCTGGCGAAATAATCGATCACGACGCGTTCGAACTGATCAGCCTCGTCGACCACGTAATGCGGAATGCCGAGCGCATGCGCTACGCCGCGCGCATCGGCGACCGCCTGTGGGCCGCAGCATTTGTCCTCCGCGCGTGAGATGCAATCCTGCGGCCAGACCTTCATCGTCACGCCAATGACTTCGTACCCCTGCTCGCGCAGCAAATATGCAGCGACGCTGGAGTCCACTCCACCGCTCATGCCGAGCAAAACACGCTGTTTAGCTTTGTTCATCGAAACGAAGAATTTCGATGAACCAAGACGTCAGTCAATGAGGTGGATCGGCTTCTCCGAAGCCGATGGCAAAGAATCGCCGAAGGCGCTAGACAAGAATCAGCCCCGAAGGCGTTCGGGGTGCCAACGCGTTGAGGACAACGCGTTCCACCTATAGTTTTACCGCTCGGCTCAGGAAGGGGCTGCCCCGCAGCGTAAACCGCCACGGCAGATGCGCAGAGCGGCTGATGCCGATGCGTTTGTCCGCCACGACATCGACGGTCGCTCGTGAGTTCGAGACAAAGCAGTGGCGCGGATCGGAGCACAGATCGATCTCGTGATGCCGGCCGGTGATACCGAGAGCCTGCGTGAGTTTGCCGGGGCCGGAGCAAAGCTGACGGAGATCGTTAACGCCGCGGCGTGTTTTCATGAGTTCGACCCCTCGCCGCGGTTCAAGCGCGCGAATCAAAACAAAGCCGTTCGCATCACCTTTTACGAGCACATTCAACATCCAGTGCACGCCGTAATTGAAGTAAACGTAGGCCGCGCCCGCCTTGTTCCGCTCGATAAAACTGCAGGCGCTCGGCCGCGTGAACGTATGGGCGGCTTCGTCATCGACGGCCGCATACGCTTCCACCTCGACAAGCGCCCCTGAGCACGCGCCCCAGATCAGTTCAGCGCCGATCAGCTCGCGCGCACACGTAAGCGGATCGCGTCTAAAAAAATCGGAGCCGATAATTTTCCTCATCGCGTTTCTCTGGCTCGCCATCGATTTGACGACTGGGCTGCCGCGACCACGCACCAGATATGTCATTCTGAGCGAAGCGAGGAATCTCGGATCAATTTGGGGGCGATCATCTTAACAGAAACAACCAGAGATGTTTGAAAGCCTGGCCTCATGCTTCGCCTTTCGTTGCGGCGCTTCGCTACATGACAGTGCCATTGTGATTAACTCGACGGCTTGTAGAACACCGGAATCTTCATGTTGCATTCGACTGGCTGTCCATTGCGGAAGGCGGGAATAAATTTCGCGCCGGCAAAGTCCGACAGCGCGGCGTCGCCGAAGCCAAGCAGCGGCGGCTCTTCTGACAAAAGCTGGATGTTCTTCAGGTTCCCTCTCGCGTCCACATTCAGCGCAAGTTCCACAACGCCGGTGACCGCCACGGTGCTGCCCGTTTCAGGATAATGCAGACCGGTAAATTTTGAGTCCTGGCCGACGTACGGTTGCGGATCAATGAAATCGGTTTCCTTGTCCACTTCTTCCAATTGCTGATTTGCGAAAATGCGCAGGCGTGGCTTGTCGTTTACGACCGAGAATTTCACTGTTCCATAGAATACGGCAATGATCGGCTGGTGATTGTGAATCGCAGGAATGAACTTCGCAGTGGCCAGGCGTTTGAGTAGTTCCTGCTCGAGCAGCTCAGATCCGCGTGTACCGCGATAGGCGCCGCTACGAACGATGTCGCCAGTCGGCGCGACAAGACAGGAAAACATTACGGCGGCTTCCTTTTGTCCCTTCTTGATCAGGTCGGCGGTGTCCATCGTGTTGAT
The DNA here is from genome assembly GCA_046726875.1 of Verrucomicrobiota bacterium. Lineage (GTDB taxonomy): Bacteria > Verrucomicrobiota > Verrucomicrobiia > Chthoniobacterales > UBA10450 > Udaeobacter. The sequence continues at coordinate 1,546 of JBKPBJ010000012.1, read as the reverse complement.
CAGCGAATTTGGAGTCGTTCCGATCAATGCCGGCCGGAACTCCGGGAGGTTCAGTCGCGGTGAGGCTGATGGTGAAGCGGGTTTTGGCGTTTGCGATACGCCAACACCTGCACTTAACAGCGAACTAACCACGCAAAAAATCCCGAATCGCATGGCGAAATAGGCAAGCGAAATAGAATCTTTTTGCAAGGGCGAAGTCAAGGAACGACGGCTTCCCAGCCGTCGATTCAAACGTGACGGCTTGGAAGCCGTCACCCGTTGGTTTTTTTTACGCCGCGATTGTCACCGGGCCTGCGGCGGCGATTCGGCTAACAACTTTGTGCCGCCGGAAATAATCGATTAGCGCATCGCGTGTTTGCACGGGGTGCAGCACATAATTTGTCTCCGGGCGTTCCAGCAAGCCCCGCAGTTTCATGAAATGATGGCCGCCACTGCGTGCATCAAAACTGTTAACTGCGATAACATATTTTTTTTCGCGCTCCAACGGGCGTCCGTCTGGAAACATCATCGAGACAATTCTGCGATCAGGACCGCGACCCACCACTTTCGACTCGAGGCCCAGCAAACTTCGCGGCTCATGGCTGGCATATACTTCTTCCATTACGCCTTTGATTTCATCTGGTGACAACGTGGCGGTAACGATGAAGTTTTCGTACGGAAGGACGCGCCAAACGTCGTTTACGGTGATTGCGCCGGCGGCAAGTATCGCGTTTTCATCGAACACACCGTGAATCACGCAATCGACCACGATGTTTCGATCCGAAAGAGATTCCATCATTGCCGCGCCGATTAGTCTCTCGATTTCGCTCGGTCGGCCGTTCCGGCCGCGAGCGTGCAACGTCTCCCTCAACTCGCCGATCGGCTCTGCGAGCATCGCCTCCGATTGCGAAAGCTGCGATCCTGCACGGGAAATGACGGTGTGATCGGGATGAAAACGGTTGTCCATGAATTCGCAAATCGCTTCACGATGCAGCAACTTTTTCGAGTTCCGATCGAATAAAAGATCGACCCGACCTACGTGGATTCCGAAATGGTCCGCTTGCGTAAAAAGCACCCCGTTCGTTAGGCGACTCGGGATGTCCTGGTGCGTGTGACCAGCGACGAACGCCGCCACATCCGGAAGTTCGTTGGTCAACGCCGTCACCGTGTTCGCGAAGTCATCACCACCCGTGCGCGGCTTTAGTCCCATGTGACCCGTGAGCACAATCGCATCCGCGCCTTCGCCCTTCGCTTTCGCAATTGCACGCCGCACAGGCTCAACCGGGTGTTGAAAATCCAGTCCCACGGTAAACTCCCGCGGAAGCCAGAACGACATTCCGGGCGTCGTGATTCCAACGATCGCGACTTTGATTCCCCCGATTTGCTTCACCACGAATGGCTGGACCTTTGCGAATGGATGTTGTGAGTCGCAACATGCCCCGGCGGGTTTTCCCTGCAGGATCGTGTTCGCACCGAGCACTGGCATTTCCGATTTTTGCAACGCCTGCTGGAACGGCTCGATTCCCCAATCGAATTCGTGATTGCCAATCACCCACGCGTCGTATTT
>JBKPBJ010000011.1:0-7350 GCA_046726875.1 Verrucomicrobiota bacterium | reverse complement strand
TCTCGTACGGAATGCCGCTTTCGACTTCCACGTATCCACCTGATTGACTCATCCGTTCCCCGGTCGGTTCGTTGTCACCCTCGTGTTGCCAGCGTGATGCGTCGCCGGCTTCCTGCACATTCAAACCGAAATCGATCTGGTTTGTGAGCACCTGGACATGCCCTTGCGGTTGCATGCCGCCGCCCATGACACCGAAAGCTTCCCACGGTTTGCCGTCTTTCATCACGAATCCGGGAATGATGGTGTGAAACGGACGTTTCCCCGGCGCGTAAACATTCGCGTGCTGTGGGTCCATCGAGAAAAGCTCGCCACGATCCTGAAACATGAATCCAAGACCCGGCACTACGATCCCACTGCCCATCCCACGATAGTTGCTTTGTATCAGCGACACCATGTTGCCTTCGTCGTCAGCCGTGCAGAGGTAAATCGTATCGCCTTGGTCAATGATAGAGCTGGAGCCGGCCCGCCCTCGGGCCGAAATCTCATCCGAGCGGCGCGGGGGCGCGCCGGCTCCATTTTGCGGCACGCCTGCCTCTACAGTTTTAGCCGCGTGATTTCGGTCGATCAATTTCCGGCGCTCCGAGGCGTAGCCTTTAGAAAGCAATCCGGCGAGCGGAATTTTCGCGAACGCAGGATCTGCATAAAACTTCGCGCGATCGGCCCAGACAATTTTCTTCGCTTCGATCATTGTGTGCAGCGTCTCGGCTGAGTTGCGCCCCATCGCGCGCAGATCGAATCCTTCGAGGATGTTCAGCATTTGCAACGCGGCGATGCCCTGAGCGTTTGGCGGGAGCTCGAAGACGTCGTAACCGCGATAGTTTACGGACACCGGATCGATCCACGTTGAGGTATGCTTTTCCAAATCGGTTTTCCGCAAGAATCCGCCATTACCACGCATGAACGCATCGATCTTCTCGGCGATTTCGCCTTTGTAGAAAGCGTCGCGCCCTTTCTCGCCAATCGATCGCAGCGTTCTCGCCAAATCTGGGTTCTTGAAGATGTCGCCTTTGGCGGGTGTGCGTCCTTTGCCATCAAGTGTGTAGGTCTCGACAAACGCGCCGGGCAATCCTTTGTAGAGGCGCGGACCGAGTGCCCAGTAATACGCGATTAAATCGGTGACTGGAAAACCTTCCTCGGCATAACGAATCGCCGGGGCGAGATCGTCGCTCAATTTCAGTTTGCCGAATTTTTTGTGCAACTCCGCCCATGCATCGACGCACCCGGGAACACTGATCGGCAGCATGCCGTGCGGCGGAATGGTCTCGCGGTGCAGCTTCGCCACTTCTGACTTCATCTCTTCGTAACTCAAACCGAGCGGCGAACGGCCACTCCCGTTGATGCCGTAGAGTTTGTTTTCTTTCGCGCTGTAAACGATCGCGAACAGATCGCCGCCAATCCCGTTCGAAACCGGCTCCATCAAACCGAGCGTCGCATTCGCGGCGATAGCCGCGTCCACTGCGCTACCACCGCGCTTTAGAATCTCGATCCCAACCTCCGTGGCGGCGGGCACACTGGTGCAAACCATTCCATGCGTCGCCAAAACTTCCGATCGCGTGGCGAAATTTTTACCCGTGACGCGATCGATCTGTGCATCCAAAGGTAAAGCTGAACCTACCGCGAGCAGTGCAAATATCAGTGGCTGAATCCCGCGCATCCCGAAATTAACGCCCCGCAGGTAAAGAGCGCACTTGAATTTTGGGCTGCCGGCTATATTTGATTGCCGCTGCCAATGAAAATCTCTTCCGATGACCAGCGAGCCATCGGGCTGATTTTGTGCTGCGTTGGCGTGCTTTCTTTCCTGATAGGCCTCGCTGCGCGGTTCAAAGCAAATTATCATTCCCGCGCTGAGATATCGTCCACGGGCTTTACCATTGCCATCGTTCTCGCGGCGCTCGGCGTCGTGTTCTTTTTGGTTTCGTTGAGAAAAAAACGAGACTGACGCCGTAACGCAGACAATCCTGTCTGCGATTTTAACGCTTCAGGGCGCGAGTTCATGCTACGGCAAGATACTTGCAGGCAGGATTGCCTGCGTCACGAAAGCGACCCGGCGGCGACCCTTTTCAGATCGCCGCCTTTTCCCTAATTGCTCTGACGAGCAGAATTAGTCCTCCAACGCGTCGTGCAGTTCTTTCCTGGCGTTCAGCATGTCCTGATGCGCTTTTTGGATTGCATCAAGTTTCTTCTGCTGCTCAGCGTTCAGCATCGGCCGAATTTGCGACAGCGTGCTATCCATCACTGTGTGCATTTTCTGCATCGCTTCCTGATGAATGGCGGCGATTTGCGGTTTGGCTGCGTCGAGGATCGGCTGAACCTTCGTCTGTTGGTCAGCCGTCAGGTCCAATTTGTCACTGAGTCCTCGAAGGCCGAACGCATGACCGTGCCAGTGTCCGCCGCCGTGGCCAGGTTGTGCCTGCACAACGGCAAACCCGCCCAGCGCGATCGCACCGGCGGCTGCAAGTGCTAATAGGTTTCTTTTCATAGTTAATTTCATTTGTTGTTGGAAAGCGCTCTTCGCGCCTTTGAAAAACATGACCGTGCTCACAGCAGAGCGGTTACAAAAATTTGTTGAACGCGACAGCGCCAAACCGCAGGTGCTTGGCACAAGCACCTCTACACGAGAAGTTGTAACCAGAGCGCAGCCGAACCGGTCATGGTTAATGGTGTGGATGCGCTCTCGATCACATGGATGATTCTGACGCAGGCGGTCTGGTTAAAGCTGCGCTTCAAAACGACGACGACGCAGCTCGCGCGCTGGTGCGACGACTTTATCCGTTGGTGGCCAGGATCGTCCGTGCGCATCGGCCGTGTCGAACCTCGGAGGAAGATCTCTGCCAAATGATTTTCATAAAAGTATTTCAAAAGCTGTCGCAGTTTTCGGGGAACGTGCCGCTGGAGCACTGGGTCTCGCGCGTTGCGGTCAACACTTGCCTGAACCAAATCGAATCGGAAAAAGTGCGGCCGGAAGTCCGTCAGGCTGATCTGAGTCTGGAAGAGCAAGCGGTGATTGAAAACCTTGCAACCTCCAGCGATGAGCTGGCGCCGGACCAGCGGTTCGCTTCGCGCCAACTGGTGGAGCATCTTTTGGCGGCGCTGAAGCCGGTCGAGCGGCTGGCGATCGATTTGCTATACTTGCAGGGACGCACCGTGGAAGAAGTCCGCAAGATCACCGGCTGGAGCGCGGCGCTTGTTAAAGTGCGAGCATTTCGAGCCCGGCAGAAAATGAAACAACAGCTCGCGAAAATTTCGGCAAAAGAAAAGCAATGAAGAATCAACAGATCGATCGGTTGCTGCGATCTGCCGCGCAGGCGGGCGATGAAACTCCCGCCTCGATGCCGTTTGGATTCGATACTCGCGTCGTCGCGCTGTGGCGCGGCGCTGCCCAAAACGGCAATGGCGTGATGCGGCTGCTTCGGCGGGTGGCGGTGTTGTCGGTAGCGGTGATCGTCATATCAACAATAGCGGCGATTCGTGAAGCAAATCAGAGTCGCGAAATCCGCGAATCGATCGCAAATGAATTCGCTATCGCGGATTCGGCGATCCAGGATGAGTTTTGAAATGAACCGGGCGTTACAATGGAGACTCATTGCGGGCTTTCTTCTGGTGTTTGTCGCGGGTGGAATCACCGGCGCTTTCGTCGGGGGATCATATGCCCGGTATCATTTCTTTGAACTGCATCATCCCGAGCGGATCGGCGGACGAATGAAAGACAGGCTCCGCGCCGAACTTAATTTGACCCCGGAACAAGTGGCTAAAATTTCGCCGATCATCGACAAAACAACGGCTCAATTGCGAGACATTCGGCGCGACACCGGCCGCCGGGTCCATCAGATCATTGCCGACGCGCATCGCCAAATGGCTGCCACTCTTACGGACGAACAGCGTCAAAAGTTGCAGCAGATTGAACAGCGACATCGGCGCTGGCGCCACGATCGTTTTCACGAATCTCCGGACGAAGCGCCTTCGGCCACACCTTAGGTAGGGTCGCCGCGCCGCGCCGTCCCTACCAGCTCAGAAGCGCAAACCGTTTCCAAAAAAAATTCGTTCCCGCTCGACGTCCGCGCCGCGGCTGAGAAAAAGATCGCGTATTTCAGGCGTGTAATAGCCGCCGTTGTAGGAGGGATTGAGCCCGAAAAACACTTTGCCGTGCGGACCGAGGTGACGCTGCAGATCGCGTAAGAAAAAATCCCATTCCTTTGTTCCCCAGCGCTCCTTCGACGGATGATAAAGATTAAAGTTGACCGAGAACGCCGTGATCCAATCGAACGTTTCACCGAGATCCAGCAGCGGCTCGAAGGCATTGATGCGGTAAACCACTCGCGGAACTCCAAACAACTCCAGCAGTTCACCGAACAACGGAACGCGCTCGACGTCGAGGCCCATGACGGAGTGGCCGAGATTCTTCAGGATGAACAAGAAGAATCCGCCTCCGCAGCCCAGGTCGAGGACACGTTTGGGCGGCGAGCGATGAAGATTCAAATCCTGCACGCGTTCGCGATTCAGTCGCAACCACGGCTCGATATCTGCGTATTTAGCGTAGCCCGCACTGGAATTCGCATATCGCTGCTGGATTTCTCGTGCGCGTTCCCAGTCGATCTCCGCAAGCATTGGCTCGAGCGGCACGCGAAAAATCGAGCGTTGCGCTCTGCGCCAGCCCCGCCGGTAGGTCAGTGGCTCGGTAAACTTGAGGATCTTGCGGGTAAGCTTCATTCAAAATTGATGAACTGTAGGGCAACCCCTTCGGTTGCCAACCATAGCCGCAGCAGGCGATGGGCCCGCCCTACAACTTGTCCATGATTTCGCGCAGAAGCTGTGGGCCGCGGTAAACGAGTCCGGTGTAAAGCTGAATCAGCTGTGCGCCCGCCCGAAATTTCTCGCGCGCCGATTCTGCATCACAAATTCCGCCGGAAGCGATTACTGGAATTGTAGATCGAGCAATTTCACGCAGCAATGCGGTGGATTTGTCTCGGAGTGGCGCTCCACTCAATCCGCCTGCCTGATCCAGTTGCGGCGGAATCAAGGAGTGATCGAGAGTGGTGTTGGTCGCGATGATTCCCGACACACCGTTCTCTTCACATACAGCGAGAATGGCTTTCAGTTCACCGCGTGACAGGTCTGGTGAAATTTTCACGACCAGCGGTTTTAGAGCTGTTCCTGCTTCATTGGCGATGGCGTACAATAACTCCGAAAGCTTTTCAGGCTCCTGCAACTCGCGCAAACCAGGTGTATTGGGCGAGCTGACATTCAACGTGATGTAATCAGCAAAATCCCGCAGCATGCGAAACGAGTAAAGGTAATCGTCCGTCGCTTGTTCGAGTGGCGTTGCTCTCGACTTGCCAATATTGATCCCCACTGGAACGGCCGGCCATCGGCCGCTTTCACGCAGCGCTCGCAATCGGTGCGCAATCGCATCAGCACCGTCATTGTTGAAGCCGAGCCGATTGACCAACGCTTGTTGCTCGGGAAATCGAAAGATGCGCGGCTTCGGGTTTCCCGGCTGCGCTTTTGCAGTCACGGTCCCAATCTCGATAAAACCGAACCCGAGCGCTGCCCACGCCGGAAGAGCAACACCGTTTTTGTCCAGCCCGGCCGCAAGTCCAATTGGGTTGGGGAAGGTCAGACCAAATAAGGTGATCGGTTTCGAGTTCGGCTGAAAAAACCTGAGCGCACACAACGCGACATCGAAATGCGACGCGCGGCCAAGCAATCGCATCGTCATATGATGCGCGGTCTCAGCATCCAAAGAAAACAGCAGCGGCCTAACGAATAGCTCGTAGCCGCTCTTCATTTGAACCGCGGCCTCAGCGCTTCAAACCCAAGGGTCCTCATCACAGCAATGTCATTCTGAGCGAAGCGAAGCTGCAACGCAGCGGACGAAGTCCGCGAGGCCAGGCTTTCCATGTCTGGTCATTTCTTTGCCAATTTCCACGAAGAAAACCGAGATGTTTGAAAGCCTAGCCTCATGCTTCGCATTTCGTTGCAGCGCTTCGCTCAACATGACAGCGTTGTTGTCTGGATTTAATTGCAGCGTCACTTGCCGATGCAAAACTGGCTGAACACCGAATCGAGAATTTGTTCCACATCCACGACGCCAATGACTTCGCCGACTGCGCGCAGCGCTTGATCAAGGTCAACCGCAACGTACTCGCCGGATAATCCCTCGCCCAGCGCCGTGCGGGCGCGATCGCATGCTTCCAAGGCGCGGCGGAGACAATCGCGATGACGAGTATTAATCGCGATCGCGCTCTCCGGTCTTAGATTTTGCTGGCGAATGCGTACCAGAATTTCCTGTTTCAGTTGCGGCAGTCCGTCTCCGGTGGCGCACGAAATTCGCAATGCCGGGAAATCCTTCCAATCATTGTCCTCCGGCAAATCGCTCTTATTTAAGATAACAATTTCGTTCGGATCGCTTGTCGCTCCGTTGAAATGCGCGGGCTTTGGCGCATTGCGATCAGCAATGCGCAGGCGCAAATCAGCTAGTTGCAGCGATTTTTGTGTGCGCGCGATTCCTTCACTCTCCAGTTCGCTTTCCGAAGCGCGCAAGCCCGCAGTGTCGAGCAAGCGGATCGGCACACCTTCCAGGTTGACTGTTTCCTCGATGGTATCGCGCGTCGTGCCGTGGGTGTCGCTGACGATCACGCGATCATAGCCAAGCAGACGATTAAGCAAGCTCGATTTGCCGGCGTTTGTCGCACCGTAAATCACCACGCGCACGCCTTCGCGCAGCACACGACCCTGATCGGCAGTCGCGAGCAACGCGGCGATTTCGTCTCGAACAGAATCGAGCCGGGCGCAGAGCGCTTCGTCTTCGTCGGGCTCAATGCCTTCCTCCGGAAAATCAATGGACGCGTTGATGTGCGCTAGCAGCGCGATCAATTCATCGCGGATCTTTCTGATTTGATCGCCCAGTCTGCCTTCAAGTTGTTCTGTGGCCGAACGCAGCGCCAGATCAGTTCGGGCACGGATTAAATCGATCACCGCCTCGGCCTGGGTGAGATCCATTTTGCCGTTGAGAAACGCGCGCTCGGTGAATTCGCCGGGACGCGCTGCTCTCGCCCCTGCACGCAAACATGTTTCGAGAACTTTCGCGGAAACCAGGGTGCCGCCGTGACAGCTGATCTCCACCAAGTTTTCGCCCGTGTAACTTGCCGGTGCGCGATGCACTGAGAGCACGACTTGATCGATCAACTGATTTTCTGCGCTGAAAATGTCACCCAAATGCTGGACGTGTGACGCGAATCCGGACGGCGTTTCTTTGCCGCGAAAAATTTTGTCGGCTATTTGGATCGCATTCGCTCCGGAAACGCGGACCAGCGCAATCGCGCCTTCACCCGGCGGCGTCGAAATTGCGGC
>JBKPBJ010000010.1:0-2799 GCA_046726875.1 Verrucomicrobiota bacterium | reverse complement strand
TCGTGAAATTTCTGTCCCTGCGATTTTGACGTTGGGGATTTGGAATTTGTTTGGAACTTGGGATTTGAGACTTGGAACTTTATTCATCCAATGATCCGCGTTATTCTTCCGCCGAATTTGCGTACGTTGGCGCACGTCGACAGTGAAGTAGGACTTGAGATCAACGGAACGTTAACTCAGCGCTCGCTGCTGGACGCGGTTGAAGCGAAATATCCGATGCTACGCGGGACAATGCGCGATCATGTGACGCAGGTTCGCAGGCCGATGGTCCGTTTTTTTGCGTGCGGCGAAGATTTGTCTCATGAATCACCGGATGCGCCGCTGCCTGATGCGATTGCGAACGGGTCGGAACCATTCCTAATCATCGGTGCCATTGCGGGCGGGTAGATAAACGCTTTCATTTGCAGCACGGTTCTGTTCGATACGTCCCGAAGATCGCATCGCTTGATTGCGTGGCTCACGCCCAACCGATATGCTCGGGCGCATGTCTGCAAAAGCGGATGCAATTCAGCAGGCGAAAAAGACGCAGCAACCCAGCAGCGTGATTCGCGCTGAATTTCCGCTGCTCATCGGGTTGGGAACGGCCGCGGTTTTTTTCACACTCGGAGAACAGTTGAACGAAGTCACCACGGATCCGCTCCCGCTGGTCGGTATCTTTGTCTGGCTCTTTGCAGTGATCCTTTGGTCGGCCTTCCGCGTCGTGCGCCATGCCGATTGTCTTGCGATCAAACTTGGCGAGCCCTACGGAACTTTGATCCTCACGCTCTCCGCGGTCAGCATCGAGGTCGTAATGATTTCCACCGCGATGTTACACGGCGCGAATAATCCGACCCTGGGACGCGACGCAATCTTCGCCGTAATCATGATCGCGCTCAACGGCCTTGTGGGTCTTTCTCTGATGCTTGGCGGGCTGCGATATCGCGAACAGCATTACAACATCCAGGGTGTCAATGCCTACCTCAACGTGATCATGGCCCTGGCTGTGCTCGGTCTGGTGTTGCCAAATTTCACTACTTCCACCAGCGGCCCGACCTTTTCCACGGAACAGGAAATATTTTTCGCGTCGGTGTCGCTGTTGCTTTACGCGGTCTTCCTGCTCATTCAGACGCTACGACACCGTGGCTACTTCCTGGATGTAAAAGAATCCGCAACCAAGCATTCGCCGCATCATTTAGCTCGCATCCGACCGACTGGTTTTCATGCGCTGATGCTGCTTTTGTACCTGGCTACCGTTATTTTCCTTGCGGAGAAATTCGCCGTTCCCCTGGACAACAGCATTGAGCAATTTCACATGCCACAGGCATTTGGCGGCGCGGTCATCGCTGCGCTGGTGCTCTCTCCGGAAGGACTGGGTGGGATCACCGCTAGTCTGCACAACCAACTGCAGCGTTCGATAAACATTTTGTTTGGATCAGTGCTCGCCACGATCGGACTGACGATTCCGGCAGTGCTGATGATCGGATTGCTAACGAAACGATCGGTGGCCCTTGGTCTACAGGGTGGAAACCTACCCCTGCTGCTCCTAACGCTCGCTGTGAGCGTGGTTACGTTCACGAGCCGGAAAACGAACGTGCTGCAGGGGTGTATTCATTTGCTGCTCTTCGCCGTTTTCGTGCTGCTAATTTTTGCGCCCTAACAAACGAGCCATTCGCGGCAGCGGACCCGCGCCGATCGTTATGCCGATCTGTGCATCACGACAGCGTCCGGCCGTTGTTCAACAACCTTGAATCCAAATCGCTCGTAAAGACGCAACACCGGTTTGCCAGCTACGAAGCTGACCGAGATCGTCGAGTGAGCGGGATTTGCGCGGACCAGTTGCGTCAGCAGGGCCGTGCCGATGCCATGCCTGCGGTGCTCCCGTTTCACGGCTAATGCAAGCTCCGGCGATGCGTCAGATTTGTCGGTCGGACGTCGGAGCCAGGCTGCGCCTAGCAAAGCCCGACTTTTTTTATCATGCGCAACGAACCCAGTGTCGCCGACGCGGCCCCAGCCTTCCACGTAACGGGAGATTTCTGGGCGGCGTACGATATCGCGAGACGGCGGTTCGCTTTTGCCGGCTGAGGACAGGCCGTAATACAACATCTCCCAAAGAATGGGTTCATCCTGGCCTGTAAGCGGGCGAATCACGTAATCCATCGGAGCCGAAACCGAGGTTCATTATAGTCAATACGCGCGAACACGAAACAACAGAACGCTCACCCGTTTAGCGCCATAATCGATATCCTGGATAAGTATCGATGGACGAGCATGATGTGACGCGAACATTCTCTTGAACAGAATCTCAGAAATCGGTAGTTGACGTGCATCTATTCCCTGCTAACGTATTTATCCCGCGCGAAGCGGGACTCCTTCACTTTGGAGTGCGTTCTACGTACATTTTGGGACTGCAAATTGGCTCAATTTTGTCCCGATTTATCGCGCCTAAGCCTCGGCGAAGGCGGAGAGAAGATCGGAAAAACAAGATTGAGTTTTTTTTGGCCTCGAATGTACGGAACGGCTGGTTCTTTGACATCTACATACAGGGTAGTAAGAAAACAACTTTAAGAGCTGAGTCTGAAACTGTAGCCGCGTCTCTGTGAGATGCGTTTACTGTACGGCGTTTCTGTGAAACGCCAGAGAGAGTTTCAGTTATCACAATTTGGTCCCGCGTCTGCGGGATCTACAGATTGATCAAGCTACAAAGAGCGCATCATGGATGCCTTGGTGCCAATAGGCGATGAAGGACGTGGTAAGCTGCGATAAGCTACGGTGAGCGGCAAACACGCTTTGACCCGTAGATTTCCGAATGGGGTAACCTGA
>JBKPBJ010000009.1:0-2687 GCA_046726875.1 Verrucomicrobiota bacterium | reverse complement strand
GATCGGGAACTCGGGCACGATCGAAGTCGTCGCGGGCTGTTCGGAAACGCTCTGGTGATCGCAGAAAGCGGCATTAGCCGCTCGATTCACTCGATCGCCGATTGTAAGGCGAATGAAACGTTTGCGCATCTTTCCGGAAATATGCGCGAGAACCATACGCTCGTTCGCGAGCGCGACGCGAAACATGGTTCCTGGAAGCACCATCATGATGGTACCCTTCCAGTACGATCGCCTTCTCAGAATTCATGATTGTTGATTGCTAATGGCTGAATGTTGATTGCGGCAGATCATCGTCGACCTTTGACTTCCGACGTTTCATCTCAAACCGCTATCAGCTATCAACTCTCAACTATGAGCTGCTTTGGTCTTACCAACGCTTACCGGCCAAGGAACGCTTACCGCCGTGAGGACGAAGATGCTGTTCCCGCGGACGCGCTTCGTTCACTTTCAACTGGTGGCCGTTAAGTTCGTGGCCGTTGAGCGAGGTCATCGCGGCGTTGGCTTGTCCGCCATCGTTCATCGTGATGAACGCAAAGCCGCGCGATTTGCCAGTGAACCGGTCCATCATGAGTTGGACTTCATTGACGGTTCCATGTTGTTCGAACAGATCCTGAAGATCGTTCTCAGTGGTCTCAAATGAGAGATACCTACGTACATTTTCATTGTGTTTTGAATTTGGAAAAACTACCGAGCTACAGAACCGTTCCCGGGAATCGGGTTTCAAACCACCAATGAGCGACGCTCACCTGACGATCTACCGCGCAGTGAAGTTAAACAGAGTAATCCAATAAGGGCGCACTATCGCCCGGATCGGGCGGAACACAAACGATCATTCTCGAAGAGTATTTTCTGTCGCCTCCGAATAAGGTTTTCGACCTGGACTCGTAGCAGCCATTCCCGAAATGGTGGTCGTTTCGTTTCTACTTTCGAGGTTCTACTTCAGGACTTTCTGCTGATTTCTTTAACTCCATCCTCGGGTCTACGCGCTGGTCAACATCGATCAGCGGCCGTTGTCCTGGTAAAGCGCTAGACGCCTAGAACGTTCGCCCTGCGGCAGCCGCAGGTGAACATCCGGCGCTTGCTTGCGGGCCGCAGCGCGAAGTCTTTGGAAAAGCGCGGCGCGCCGTTTTGAAGTTTTGTGTTGCGCGTAGTAAAGCGCGCAGTTTTGAGTCAATGTTGGGTTCCATATGTTAATTCTCCGTTAATTTGCGCTGGCGGCGGATTGACGCTGGCGCTGATGTCTGGGCAATTTGCGTCGAGGCGCGTGATATACGTATCCACCAACGCCACGAACGTTATCCCTGAGACCACTCTGTCGCTCGACAAATCCTCGAGCAATTGTTCAAGCTCATCTTTATGAGCAGCGATAACATTCATGATGCGGTTTTGTGTGCAGAGAAAAGGGGCCGCACATCTGCGCGATCGATTGACGCTGCGCTATTAGGCCGACTGTACACCCACAACTGCGATTACCTAATAATTGATGCAGTTTGTTTTCCCGTAGCGTTAATGCCAGTCTCGCTGGGGGCCGAGAAGAGAGATAGAGGTGCGTGTCCTCACGCGGAAACATTCTTGATTTGCAACTAAGACAGCCGCTCCTACACCGGAATTGATCTCACAACGCACCTGATTCAAAGTCACTTGTCTAAAATGCAAGCACTGTCGCGACGCAACTTGACTCCGATCCAAACGCTCACGCTAAATCCGCCCGAGTGTAAGTTTGGCGTGTTTAAAGGGCTGTTTCCCAGCAAGAATCGCGTATGCGGGATCGGTTTGCTAGGATTTGTGCTAGAACGAAGACAGACTTGCCAGGGTGGCGGAATTGGCAGACGCGCCAGACTTAGGATCTGGTGGAGAAATCCGTAGGGGTTCGAGTCCCCTCCCTGGCACTTCAATGAAGCAACTCACCTCGCCGACATAAAAGATGTGCACAAAATAACGCTTCCTCTTTCACGGCAGGCCATCGTATAATCCAGGGTGGCCGTGGGAAGAAGTTGGCATCTAAGGGTGTGCAACCTTATGGTTGTATGCACCGCAATCACATCTGGATTACTTTCTGCCCGATCTTTCCGAAAAGTATCTTCTCCACTTCACGACAAAGCGTTCCCCTCGAAATCAACTGTTGGCATAAACTGAGGGTCGCTGAAGATGAAAGGCGGTTCCGTATCTTTTGAGGCCGCGGACGTTCAGTCAGAAGCGCGGAACGGGAACACTCTCGGCGCGATTTTTGACCGGCATTTGTTGGCGACTGGGTTGTGGGTGTTCGCTGGATATTATCTTGGATGCAAAATCGGCTTTGCACTCACGTTTAAACCTCATCCTGTCTCCGTTCTTTGGCCTCCGAATTCTGTCCTTGTCGCAGCGCTTTTGCTGACGCCGCTGCGCAGGTGGTGGCTCGTGCTATTAGCTGCGCTTCCAGCGCATCTGGCGGCGCAATTACAGAGTCACGTTCCGCCGCTCATGATTTTGTGCTGGTTCATCAGCAACTCCTGCGAAGCACTAATCGGCGCCGGGTTGATGCGGTACCTGGTAGGCGGGCCTATTCGTTTCACAACGCTTCGCAACGTGGGCCTTTTTTGTCTATGCGTAGTATTCATTGGTCCGTTTTTGTCCTCGTTTTTAGACGCCGCGTTTGTCGTATCGAATCATTGGGGGCAGGACGGTTACTGGGAGCTGATCCGGATACG
>JBKPBJ010000008.1:0-7092 GCA_046726875.1 Verrucomicrobiota bacterium | reverse complement strand
CATCTCCGGTGGGCCGCCATGTTTTGTCAGGGTTATACCGTTCCATGCTTTGGAACCGCTTTAGTGTATCGGGTCCGAGATCTTTCTCGTAAACAATTCCGCTCGGCCCAACGATAAACGTTTTTACACCAGTGACGCGATACTGCGCGGGTGCTGCGGCGAGGGCGAATCCACCGATCATGGCGCCATTAACCACAAAATCCATTTGTCCCATTCGCGCTGCAGGACCTTGCCCCTTCAACACTTTGAAATAATAACCGTGATACGGCTGAGGTTGACCTTGCGGTAGCGAGTAGCCTTGCTCGAGCGCCTTCGCGACTGCTTCTCCGACCGGGCCGCCCCAAGTGCCGTCCGGATTCTTCCATGCCAGACCATCGTGCTTGCCAGGAGTGCTGATGACTCGCTGCGCGTATTGATTCACTTTGGCGTCATCGTGTTTTTCCTGGGCATATTCGTTCTGAGCTTCCGCGAACCCGCGGCAGATCGTGATAGCGTCCAGTTCGTTTGCACCGATCCTTCGATTTAATATTTCTTGACGGCCTACCTTCGTATCAAACGACCACTTGCCTTTGTGCTTCACGATCGGAATCGGAAGCGGAAAATCATCGTTACCCACCAGGAGAATGGCCCGGTTCGCATGTTTCTTATCTATTTCAATTGAGTTCTTTTCCTTTGCCTTGGCCGCGAATGCCAACGCGCGGTTTTTGTCCATCACGGGATCTTCCGAACTGATTAGATCCTGGCTGTCAGGACCCAGAATCTCCTTCGCAGCGGCAACATCGAAATCCGCCGCTACCTGAATAAGGGCGTCGGCCGCCTGTTTAGGGTCGTCGAATTCTTTTTGCTTTGGCTGCGATTTAGCAGCTGCATCCGTTTTGACCGGTGGCGCGGCGTGCAAGGTAGGCCCCGACAAGCAAGGAACAGCAATCGCGAAAGCGATCAGAGAAATTTTCAACAAAGTCATAACGTCTAGTTTTGTTCTCATTGGTTTTTCTTAATAGACGGTTTGCCTATCTTCGACGCCCCCCGCCGCCGCCGCGTCCTCCGCCACCGCGCCCGCCTCCGCCCGCGCCGTGGCTGAATCCACCAGCGCCGATACTGGAACCGCCGCGAGTACTGGCCGATCGAGCGGAGCTTCCGTTAAACCCGCCTCCGCCAAAAGTGTTGTTACTCGAACCGAACCCAGGACCTGGTGAGACAGACCGATTACCGATGCTATTTCCGCCGGCGCCGCGGTTCGCCGGCATCGTGGCGGCGCCGCCACCCGCGCGGCTGGCAGCTGCCCCACCGCCAGGGCGATTGGTGCCACTGATGTTTCCTGCACCGACTCCGGCACCGGGTCGATTACCGGTCCCCAGGTTTTGCGCTCCAAGGCCACCCGCTCGGTTGCCTCCGCCAATACCCGATCCACCAGTCGCTCCGCCGAGTCGTGTTCCGGCGCCGCCGCTTCCGCGAGCGCCAGCTCCAAGCGTACCAGCTTCTCCGCGAGCTGTGCCACCGTACCTGTTTGCGGTTTGTCTGTTTCCATAGGGCGCATTTCCTCTGTGTTGCGGGTTGTGCTGCCACGCGTTGCCCTGGCCAGTCCCAGTCCCTCGATTGACGTTCCTGTTTACGTTTCTGTTAAAGTTATTGTTGTTGTTGATGTTTACGTCGCCGTGCTTCCAATCGCAGTTGCCCCAGTTGTTGGCCCATACGCCTCCTAGAACAAGTCCGGTTCCAAAAGCCAGCCCCATGCCGGCGTAGTATCCCGGATAGGTGTAAGGATAGTAGGGATAGGCAGGAGGAGGCGCTCCGTAAACCATCTGGGGGTCATAGGAGGGAACGTAAACTACATCGGGGTTCGCTTGCTCAATTACAATCGCCTGCTGACCGCCCTCGCCTGTCTGGGTTTCCACTTTCTGTTGCGCGTTGGTCGTCAAATTTCCTTTGCCTTGGGCCTTTGCGCGCATGCGCTGAACTGCGTCCATCACGTCGGATTGCTGCGCGAGGAACGCGTTTCCCAAGTCCGTCGTCCATTGAATATTGCCAGCCATCCTTTGAACCACGTCCGGAAACGCTACCAATGCCTGCACGCTCGGGTCCCAAGGCTGCTTGGCCACAGCGTCCGCCAGCGCCTTGCCATTCAGGTATTTGTTATTCGCGTACCACTGCTCAAGCTGGATCACTTCCAGCGGGTAAGTTGAAGCGGCCAGCGTCTGGGCAAGAAGCGGATCGGGATAAAGAGCAATCGGTGCCACCAGAGAATCCAGTTGGTCGGCTGGAATCGGCGGCGCCTCTTGATTGGCAAACCCCGGCGCCAGCGGCTGGCTTTGTTGTGCGTACGCCCGTGGATAAGCCGGCATGAGTAGTGCAGCGGCGCAGGCGATGGCGATCACGCCACGTGATGATGCTATTGTCTTCATAGTTTTTAGTTTTCGTTGCGTGCCGTTTCTCCACTTACGATCACCCTGCTTTGCTGCCTCGATGGTGGCAAGGCGTGGGAGTTTAGATGACCATGCCGATTCAGGGCTACGCAATGCCTCCCTATATCAAGAGGGAAGAGCTCTTGGCAAACGAATCGTATCGGACTCGTTAGAGATCTATCTGTTCTAACTCGATCTCGCCTTAACCAGCTTCGCAGCTCCTGCAAAAGCCGACTGAGCGCATCAGACAATGTCGGCGTTCATTCGGATGAGTCGTCTTCGACATCATCCTCTGTTACTTTCCAGGTATTATCGGGATTGTACCGATCCATGCTCTGGAACGTCTTCAGAGTATCGGGTCCGAGATCCTTTTCGTACACGACTCCGTCGGGACCTACCATCAATGTCATCACTCCAGTCACTCGATATTCGGCGGGCGCCGCGGCTAGGGCGAACCCACCAATCATCGCGCCACCGACCATGAAGTCTATTTCTCCTCCGGGCGCTGCAGGTCCCTGTCCCTTTAGAACCTTGAAGAAGTAACCGTGATAGGGTGTGCCTCGCTCGACCTTATATCCTTCCTGCAACGCTTTTGCGACTTCTTCGCCCACCGGGCCTCCCCACGTGCCATCCGCATTCTGCCATGTCAAGCCGTTATGTTTCCCAGGGTCGCTGAGGATATTTTGTGCGTACTGGTTCACCTTCGAACCATCGTGTTTTTCCTGGGCATACTCATGTTGTGCCTCGACGAAGCCGCGACAAATCTCAATGGCATTGAGTTCGTTCTCGCCGACGCGCCGATTTAGTATTTCCTCACGGCCCACTTTTGTATCGAAGAACCATTTCCCGTTTTGCTTCACGAGTGGAATCGGCAGCGGAAAGTCATCGTTACCTACCACGAGAATGGCCTGATTGGGATTTTTCTTATCTGTCTGGACGGACATTTTTTCTTTTGCTTTGTTCGCAAAATCGGTCGCACGCTTTTTGTCCATCACCGGATCTTCGGAACTGATAATATCCTCGCCGTCCGGGCCCAGAATCTCCTTCGCGGCGGCGACATCCAGATTCGTTGCGACCTGAATGAGGGCGTCGGCCGCCTGTTTGGGTGTGTCGAACTCTTTTCCTTTTGACTGCGGCACTGCCGTTGCATCTTGCTTTGGCTCCGGCGCACCTTGAGAAGTCGCGACGAGAACGACGGAACTGACGATCGCGCAAGCAATCGCGGAAACTTTCGACGAAGTCATAATATTTATTTTTGATTTCATTGGTTTCTCCTCATCCACAGTTGCTTTATCTCCGTCGACCTCCTCCGCCGCGTCCGCCGCCGCCACGTCCGCCGCCGCCACGACTCATCCCGCCACCGCGGCCACCGCCGCCACCACGGCTCATTCCGGCGCCGCCGCGACCGCCGCCACCGCGGCTGTACCCGCCGCCGCCCATGCTGCGACCACCTCTGTTGCTGCTGGCTCGCGCGTAGTTTCCGCTGCCGCCCTTAAATCCTCCGCCGCCGCGAGAAGCGGAACTTGGCCGGGACGATGCAGTGCGATTACCGACTTTATTTTTAGCAGTAGCGCCACCGGGTCGCGCACCGGTACCACCACCACCTGGACGGGTGCCAGCTCCGCCACCACCGGGTCGCGTTCCAGCGCCACCGCCGCCGGGCCTTGTTCCAGCTTGGCCGCCGCCGGGTCGCCCTCCGGCACCGCCACCCGGACGTCCAGCTCCGCCCGCGCCACCCGGACGGCCAGCGCCACCGACGCCACCCGGTCCGCCAGCCCCACCAATACCACCTGGTCGTCCAGCTCCGCCAGCTCCACCAATCCCACCCGGACCACCGGCTCCACCACGGCCGCCAGCGCCGGGTCGATTACCCGCTCCACGCGCACCCTGACCACCGAACTTGTTCGCGGTTCCTCTGTCGCCATACGGTGCGTTCCCCCGGTGTTGCGCGTTGTGCTGCCACCTATTGCCCTGAGCACCTTGGCCGCGGTTGACGTTCTTGTTGTAGTTCCTGTTGAAATTATTGTTGTTGTTGATGTTGACGTTGCCGCCGTTCCAATCGCAATCGCCCCAGTGCCCGCCCCAACCGCCCCAGGCGGCCGCACCCAGCGCGATTCCCGCGCCCCACATTAAAGCCGTTCCCGGCACGTAGCCGGGATAAGTATAGGGATAGTAAGGATATTCAACAGGAGCAGCCCCGTATACCACAGTCGGGTCGTAAGACGGCACATAAACGACGTCCGGATTCGCTTGCTGAATTTCGATTACCTGCCTGCCGGCAGCGGGCCCGCTGGAGACTGTTTCAGTTTTCACTACCGATTGGGCGCTGGTCTTTAGATTTCCTGTACCTTGGGCCTTCGCACGCATACGCTGGACTGCGTCCATCACATCAGATTGCTGCGCCAGGAAAGCGTTTCCCAAGTCTGTCATCCATTGAATATTGCCGGCCATCCGCTGCACCACGTCTGGATATTCTACCAGTGACTGGATGCTCGGGTCCCACGGCTGCTTTGCCACAGCGTCCGCCAGCGCTTTGCCTTGCAAATTCTTGTTGTTATTCATCCACTGTTGAAGCTGAACTACTTCCAGTGGGTAGGTTGAAGCGGCGAGAGTTTGCGCCAGGAGCGGATCGGGATAAAGCGCGATTGGCGCGACGAGCGAATCCAATTCCTGCGGTGCGAGTGTAGTTGTCTGTTGATCGTTCGTCGTGGTCGTCATCTCTTGCGATTGCGCCTGCTGCGCCAATGCGGCGGAGCTCAACGCGAGACCAACGACGGCGATTACGCCATGAATTAGTGTACAGCTTCGTGAATTCATAATTTTTTACTTTCAACTCTTTCCCGGTACGAATATATGAACATTGCCGAGCGGCATATAAGACTTTCGTCCAATAGAACCGCGGAATATAAAAGATAGTTTCAAAATTAAATAGAAGTAATTCATATGAATAATGTCAAGAAAATCGCAATTCTATCGCTTGTCATCGCAGTGACGACAGGCTTCACGCAGGCGGCGAAGCATCATTCCGGGCCAGACGCAACTCTGCGGTTTAGCGGCGGTGGCTTCGCTCTTGGAATTGGTGTCAACTGGGGGTCAGGCACGCTCACTTACCGAGGCAAAAACTATCCGGTTAAAGTAAAGGGACTGTCGGTAGGCAGGGTCGGGGTGACCAGCTCTTCCGCTTATGGTGAGGTTTTCAACCTGAAGCATCTTCAAGATTTCAACGGTCATTATAACGTTGGTGGCGCCGGGACGCGGGGCGTGACTCTTGGCGCTGGGAAGACGGGCACCATCATGTCAAATCAGGCCGGTGTGATAGTACGCGTTTCCTCCACACAAAACGGCGTTGCTGTCAACGCCACTGGGGGCGGCGTTGACATGCAACTCCAGTGATAATGGGAATCGCCTGACAAAAAAACCGAGTGCGCCACCGACGGCGCACTCAGCCATGCTCGAATGGCCGAGCTTTCCTCACCCGCCGCTGTAATTGAGATCGGAACGGCAGCACCATGGGTGCGGAAATGGTCATCGGCGTGGGTGCGTGGACCGCTTTGGGATGGCTTCTGGATGCTCAGCGCGCTCTGGCTCGCGCCTATCGTGCTGTTGCTCGTCCACGGCTATTCCGATCCCGAATCGAGTCCACTCGATCTGCTCTACTTCGGTCTAACCGCGCTGTTTTGGATCGGCCACAGGTTATCGAGTACTTACCTCGCGTACTGCACGGAGGCGTATCGACCGCTTTTGCGTCATCAGCCGATTAGGTTCGTGCTGCTGCCGCTCCTTATAACAGCGGGATGTTTCGCGCTGTTTCTTCCGGCAGACTCAGCGCTGCCTTGGACGCGCGAGGAGCGACTGATTGGACTAGCAATTATCGATTACGCCTGCGTGACGTATCATTTCGCTGCGCAACATTTCGGCGCGCTTTCACTCTATCGTTCCCGAGCGGATCGCGGCTCATGCATTCAGACGAGGCGATGGGATCGTTTTTTCGCGCTGACTGCTGGCGGCGTGCTTGTGTTTGTCGCCGATATTCTAGCGGGAGCAGTCGCTTACCAAGACCAGTGGGTCGATCGCTGGTTTCCCGCATGGATTGTATCGACTGAAAATGGAATCCGCGATGCCGCGACTTTGGCGCTCTTTGCTATTACGGCAATCATGTTAGTTGCTGAACTACGCACGCCGCGATGGTCGTTGCCGCGCATCTTGTACATTGTTGGACTCGCGGTGATGGTGGGCCTCGCGCTTCGGCCGCGGAGTTTGTTTCTTTTCCTGGTGATTTGGACTTCGCAACACTGGATACTTGCTACGGGGTTGGCATCGCAAACACCGTCGGCGGAGTCCGCTCCAACCACCGGCGTAGTGCGGCGATTTCTGCACACACTGAATGTGCGGCCATGGGCTGTCGTGCTTTTCCTAATGTTGTTGTCGTTGGTGTTCCTCCCTATTTTTGAGGTGGAAGCAAACCGCGAGACCGGCACTTATTATGGCGACCGAATTTTTGGTTCTCTTGCGGTACAACTACGAACCTCAACGTGGCTACCTGCGTTGTTAGCTCTTGGCTTCGCGACAGGATTCATTCACTACCTGCTCGATCGAAGCGTCTATCGAATGTCGGACCCGCAAGTGCGCGCGGCAGCGTCCGGCTTGATTGGCAACGTCGCTAGACGTGCGCGAAGCAAGAATGTTAGGT
>JBKPBJ010000007.1:0-8185 GCA_046726875.1 Verrucomicrobiota bacterium | reverse complement strand
GCGGCGATATGCAGGGTGATGTCTTTCACGAACTCTCGGAAATTCTCGTTTCTCGCTACGAAATCAGTCTCGCAATTCACTTCCACGAGCACACCAACCTTGCCTTGCAGATGAATATATGAGGCGACGATGCCTTCTTTTGTCGCACGCGTGGCCTTTTTCGCAGCAGTGGCGATGCCTTTCGTGCGCAAAATCGTTTCGGCCTTTTCGAGGTCGCCCCTGCTCTCGACAAGAGCGCGCTTGCAATCCATAAATCCGGCATTGGTCTTTTCCCGGAGTTGCTTGACGAGTTTTGGATCGATTTCAGTTGTTGCGTTCATGAAGTCGTTAGAATCGTTAAAGCGTTGAAGCGGATCAGCTTCACGCCGAGACGCCGGCCATCTCGACCTGTTCGCGGATGCGGGCCTCACTGCTCGCCGAAACAATTGCGTCTACCAGTTTTTGCAAAATTACTCGGATCGCGCGGATCGCATCGTCGTTCCCGGCAATGGGATAATCGACGAGTTCGGGATCGGCGTTGGTATCCACGATGGCGACCACCGGGACCCCGAGGCGGCGCGCTTCATTGACGGCGTTTTGCTCTCGGATGGTGTCGATCACCACGAGCGCATCGGGCAATTCTGACATGTCGATAATTCCCTCGAGGTTACGCCTGAGTTTTGCAGCTTCACGATTCAGCGCCGCCAATTCTTGTTTTCCCATTTTCTTGTATTCCGGCGATTGCTCGATCTGCTCGATGTATTTCAATCGGCTGATGCTCTTGCGAATCGTGGCGAGATTGGTCAGCGTGCCGCCCAGCCAGCGTTGGTTCACGTAGAATTGCCCACACGCCAATGCGGCTTCTTTTATTGCTTCCTGCGCCTGTTTCTTGCAGCCGACGAACAAAATCCGGCCGCCTCGGCGGGCGACCTCCTGGAGAAAATCGGTTGCACGCCGGAGTTGCCTCACCGTTTCATCAAGATTGATGATGTAAATTTGATTGCGCTGTTCAAAGATGAAGGGCTTCATCTTTGGATTCCACCGCTTCGTCTGGTGTCCAAAATGGACACCAGCTTCCAACAATTCAGGCACTAATTCTGTTGTATCTGCCATAAGCGAACTTCCCGAGGGCGGGAGCTTCCGGAGCGGGAGCGTGAAGATGCTATATCACGAGCTGTCGCGCAACCTGAAAGTGGCCCCTCCGGCGATATCGGTTTTTCGCGTTTCGTGTTTACCGAGCCAATGTGGAGAATCAAACTAGCGGCAATTCCCAATTCGACGAAAGCCAACCCTAAGCGTAACTTCGCGACTGTTTCTCGGCGTATCTTGCAAGCACCCAGCAGAGATCGGAAAGGCGATTGAGGTAACGTAAGATCTCCGGATTGAAATCCTTCTCTACGACACTGAACGCCGCAATGTGCCGCTCTGCGCGGCGACATGTTGCTCGAGCAAAATCCAGTGCGGCAGAAACTGGCGTTCCACCGGGCATCACCCAGTCTTGGGGATATAGCGATCGATCTTTCTCTAAATCGAACACCACGGCAGTGATTCGGTCGACCATTTCGGTTGAAGTGAGATGAAAGCCGTCTTTAGCGTAGCGCTCGTGGTCGGAGGGCGCTGTTGCCAGTTCGCCCATCACAACGATCAAATCTCGTTGCGCTGCGAGGATTTGATCCGAAACAAACTTATCACTCGCAATGGAGCGGGCGACGCCAAGCGCGGCGCTCAGCTCGTCAACGCATCCGTAGGCGTCCACACGCGGATCGGCTTTTGATAGCCGCCGTCCGTACATCAGCGACGTTTCACCTTTGTCGCCGGTTTTGGTGACGATGGACACGGCGAAAATTGTAGGGCGTTTCTGTGAAACGCCAACCGTAAGATGGCGTCTGACACAGACGCCCTACAATTACAGGCTAGCCGATCGCAGGTTGCGGTTCGGCTTCTTCCATCACTGGCGCGCCAACTGGTTCGCCTTTTTCCACCAGCTTGAGCTGGCGATGTTCGGGGAACCCGGTTCCGGCAGGAATTAAGTGACCCATGATCACGTTTTCCTTAAAGCCGCGCAGCCTATCGATTTTACCCAGCGTAGCCGCTTCGGTGAGAACACGTGTCGTATCCTGGAACGAAGCCGCAGAAATGAAGCTGTCGGTTTCGAGCGAAGCCTTGGTGATGCCGAGCAGCACCGGAACAGCCTCCGCTGGCTTACCACCTTTCTCCACGACTTTCTTGTTCTCTTCCTCGAAGTCGAGTTTATCGACCTGATCGCCCCAGAGCAGCGACGTGTCCCCCGGATCGGTGATCTTCACCTTGCGCAACATCTGGCGCACGATGATCTCGATATGCTTATCGTTGATCTCCACGCCTTGGAGCCGATACACCTCTTGCACTTCGTTGACCAAATGCTCCTGCAATTCCTGCGGACCGCACACTTCCAGAATCTCGTGCGGCACAATGGGGCCTTCAGTGAGTTGCTGGCCTTTCTTCACATAATCGCCTTTGAACACGATGATGTGCTTGGTGAGCGGAATCAGGTGCTCTTCCTCAGCCCCGGTGTCTGGGTCTTTCAGAATCAAGCTCCGTTTGCCGCGCACTGTCCCACCTAACTCGACAATGCCATCTATCTTGGCGATCTCAGCTGCGTCCTTTGGACGACGAGCTTCGAATAATTCGGCAACTCGCGGCAGACCTCCGGTAATATCCTTCGTCTTTGCAACTTTCCGCGGCGTCTTTGCCAGTAACGCGCCTGGACGCACTTTCTGGCCTTCCTCCACTATAACGTGAGCGCCAGCAGGGATGGAATAACTCGCGAGCACTTCCTTGCTGTCATCCACAATGACCACCTGCGGATGCAGGTCTTCCTTGTGTTCGATCACCATTGTGCCCATGAGGCCTGTTGCTTCGTCGACTTCGCGTTTGATTGTCACTCCAGCAATCATGTCGCGGAATTCGATCTTGCCGCCTTTATCAGTGAGGATCGGCACGTTGTAAGGGTCCCATTGCACGAACGTTTCGCCTTTCTTCACAGGCGCGCTGTCCGCCTTGGAGATGACTGAGCCGACGACGATATTATAGCGCTCTAGTTCGCGGCCTTCTTCGTTGTTCACACTGATCGAGCCGTTTTTGTTCAACACGATCCAACTGCCATCGAGCGCCTGCACGGTCCGCAAATCATTGAACTGGACGGTGCCGTCGTTCTTCGCCTTGATGATCGGTTGTTTGAACGTCTGGCTGGCGGTGCCGCCGATGTGGAACGTGCGCATCGTCAACTGCGTGCCCGGTTCGCCGATAGATTGCGCAGCGATGATACCGACGGCCTCACCGAGCTTCACAAAATCGCCGGTGGCGAGGTTACGCCCGTAGCACATCGCGCACACGCCCCGGCCGCACTCGCATGTGAGCACGGACCGGATTTTGAGTTGCTCGACGCCAATGCGCTGTAATTCGGCTGCGATTCGCTCGTCGACGTATTGGTTTGCCTTGACGATTTTTTTCTTTTTTTCCACCGGGTCGGCGATTGTTTCGCAGCTCACACGCCCAATGATGCGTTGTCCGAGATCGACGACTTCTTCGTCGCCTTCGTAAATCGAGCGCACCACGATGCCGTTTACGGTTCCGCAGTCCTCCGCAACGATGATCACATCCTGCGCTGCATCCACCAGTTTGCGGGTGAGATAACCGGAGTCCGCAGTTTTCAGTGCCGTATCGGCGAGGCCTTTGCGTGCACCGTGAGTGGAAATGAAGTACTCCAGCACAGTCAAGCCTTCGCGGAAGTTTGACGTGATGGGACGCTCGATGATTTCACCGCTTGGCTTGGCCATCAAACCGCGCATACCGGCGAGCTGCCGCACTTGCTGACGGTTGCCGCGCGCGCCGGAATCGACCATCAAATGAATCGGATTGTACTCCTTGCGATTCTGATTTTCCTCCAGCTCTCGGAACATCACGTTCGAGATTTGATCGCCGGCGTGCGTCCAAATATCGATGATCTTGTTGTAACGCTCGCCGTCGGTGATGATGCCGCGGCGATATTGCTGGTCCACCTGCTTGACCTGCTTGTAGGCATTCTCCAACTCAGATTCTTTCCGCTTTGGAATGATCATGTCCTCGATTCCAATCGAGATGCCAGCGCGAGTCGCTTCCTTAAACCCGAGCTCTTTGAGCTTGTCCAGCGTGGCAACCGTAACTGCAGGACCGGCGATTTGATAGCAGCGCCAAATGATATCGCTGAGTTGTTTCTTGCCCGCTGGCCTATTGAAGAAACCAAGTTCTTTCGGCCAAATTTGATTGAAAATGACGCGTCCGGCAGTTGTCTCGATTACCGTGGCATCGGGATTTCCAAGGCTGGTTTGGCGTCCGCGGTCGGGGTTCTTA
Source organism: Verrucomicrobiota bacterium (assembly GCA_046726875.1). Classification (GTDB taxonomy): domain Bacteria; phylum Verrucomicrobiota; class Verrucomicrobiia; order Chthoniobacterales; family UBA10450; genus Udaeobacter. The sequence continues at coordinate 3,835 of JBKPBJ010000007.1, read as the reverse complement.
AACAAAATCCGATCATGCGTTTTGATCGTGCCTTCGACCATTGCGAATTCCACTTCGGACGCGTCCGCAAATAGCGGCAGATGATGCCCGTCCTTCTTCGGCATCCGCGGATTTTGAGTTATGTAATAGCAACCGAGCGTGATGTCCTGACTTGGCGTGGTAATCGGTTTACCGCTCGATGGAGAGAAAATATTGTTCGGCGCGAGCATCAACATGCGCGCTTCCAACTGCGCCTCGACCGACAGCGGCACGTGCACTGCCATTTGGTCGCCGTCGAAGTCGGCGTTGTAAGCGGTGCAAACGAGCGGGTGAATACGAATGGCTTCTCCCTCGATCAACTGCGGTTCAAACGCCTGAATCGAGAGGCGGTGCAAAGTCGGAGCACGATTCAGGAGCACCGGATGGCCCCTGGTCACTTCGTCGAGAATGTCCCACACCTCGGGAGTCTGGCGCTCGATCATCTTCTTCGCGCTGCGAACCGTATGCACGTAGCCGAGGTCTTTCAGCCGGCGAATGATGAACGGCTCGAAAAGGACCAGCGCCATTTTCTTCGGCAGACCGCATTGATTCAGCTTCAACTCGGGACCGATAACAATAACCGAACGACCCGAGTAATCGACGCGTTTACCTAACAAGTTCTGACGGAACCGACCGCCTTTGCCCTTGAGCATATCACTCAGCGATTTGAGCGGGCGATTGCCTGCGCCAGTCACGGCGCGACCATGCCTGCCGTTGTCAAACAAAGCATCGACGGCTTCCTGCAGCATGCGTTTCTCGTTTCGAATGATGACATCCGGCGTCTTCAGCATGAGCAGATTCTTGAGCCGGTTGTTGCGATTGATCACCCGACGGTAGAGATCGTTCAGATCGGAGGTAGCGAAACGTCCACCTTCCAGCGGCACCAAAGGACGCAAATCCGGCGGAATCACCGGCAGCACCTCGAGGATCATCCACTCGGGGCGCGCGCGTGAACTCTGGAACCCTTGGACAAGCTTGAGACGTTTCGCGAGTTTCTTGCGAATCTGTTTGCTCTTCGTCGCCGACATCGCTTTCTCCAGCTCTTTGTTGAGCTTGTTGAGGTCGATCTCGGACAGAAGTTTCTTAATTGCTTCAGCGCCCATCCCAGCGACAAAATCTTCGCCGTATTGTTCCTGCGCCTCACGGTATTCGACTTCGTTCAGCAGTTGCGTTTTCTGCAATGGCGTCTTGCCAGGATCGATGACGATGTAGTCCTCATAGTAGATCACGCGCTCCAGCTGACGCGCGCTCATGTCCAGCATCAGTCCGATGCGCGAAGGCATGCATTTGTAAAACCAGATGTGCGAAACCGGGACCGCCAGCTCTATGTGCCCCATACGTTCACGACGGACGCGCGCGAGTGTGACTTCCACACCGCATCGGTCGCAGATCACGCCTTTATGCTTGATGCGTTTGTATTTTCCGCACGAACACTCCCAATCGCGGGTCGGCCCAAAGATGCGTTCGCAGAAAAGGCCGCCTTTCTCCGGTTTAAACGTGCGGTAATTAATTGTCTCCGGGTTTTTGACCTCGCCCTTGCTCCACGACCGCATGGTGTCGCTCGAGGCAATCCCAATTGCCACTTGATCAAAACCCACTGGGCGTTCTTCGCCCACTAATTCACGCCAGGAATGTTCGTTCATGATTTCTTCGAATAAGTTATAAATCCAAAAATCTATGCCACGCTCTCCATGAACGTGGGCGCCTGACTGCCGACTTTCACGTCGAGGCCAAGGCTTTGCATTTCCTTGATTAACACGTTGAAGGATTCCGGCGTGCCCGCTTCGAGCGAATTGTCGCCCTTAACGATTGACTCGTAGATGCGGGTCCGGCCTTGTACGTCATCGGACTTAACGGTCAACAATTCCTGTAACGTGTAGGCAGCACCATAGGCTTCGAGTGCCCAGACCTCCATCTCGCCGAAGCGTTGGCCACCATATTGCGCTTTGCCGCCGAGCGGCTGTTGAGTGACAAGCGAATACGGTCCCACCGCCCGCGCATGAATCTTGTCGGCCACAAGATGGCCGAGTTTCATCATGTAGATGTAGCCAACTACGACTTCCTGATCGAAGGGATCTCCCGTCCGACCATCGAACAGGCGCGCCTTACCGTTTTCCTGCACCCACGTGTAGCCCTCCTTCTTTTTGGCTTCGTGCAGATAATCGCGAATCTGTTTTTCCTTGATCCCGTCAAACACTGGAGTCGCCACTTTGAATCCGAGTGCTCTGGCAGCAACCCCAAGATGCGTTTCCAAAACCTGACCCACATTCATACGGCTAGGGACGCCTAACGGATTAAGCACGATATCGACCGGCGTTCCGTCTGCGAGGAATGGCATGTCTTCTTCAGGCACAATGCGGGCGACAACACCTTTGTTGCCGTGGCGGCCCGCCATTTTATCGCCGACACTCAGCTTCCGCTTGCTCGCGATGTAAACTTTGACCTGCTTGATGATTCCCGGTTCGATCTCCTCGCCACTTTCCACGCGATCCGTCGCGCGATCCCGTTCGAGCTCCAGCTCAGCAAACTTGTGCTCGTAGGCCCCAATAATTTCACGGATCCTGTTCCGGATCGGGCTTGGATCGATCTCGATGTGATCGTGCGCCGTCGCCAACTTCCGCAAAAGTGTTTTCGTGATTTTGCGATTCGCCGGAATGATGATTTCACCGGTTTTTGCGTTTACGACATCGAGAGGAATTTTTTCGCCCAACAGGACGTTCGACAGTGAATCGGTCAACTGCTCAATGAGTCCTTCTTTCTTCCGTTTATGATCTTCGCCGATCGTCTTGAGCTGCCGTTTGGTTTCCGCCGGAGTAAGTTTCTCGCGCGACACTTCGCGACGAGACGACACCTTGACGTCCATCACAATACCGTAGGTGCCCGACGGCACTGTAAGTGACGTGTCCTTTACGTCCGCAGCTTTCTCGCCAAAAATCGCGCGCAGCAGCCGCTCTTCGGGAGCCAGTTCCGTCTCACTCTTTGGCGTAATTTTTCCGACCAAAATATCGCCCGGCTTCACCTCCGCGCCGACCCGAACTACCCCGTCCGGGCCCAGATTGCGTAAAGCTTCCTCGCTGACGTTAGGAATATCGCGCGTGATTTCCTCCGGCCCTAGCTTGGTATCGCGGGCGCCGATCTCGAATTCGTCGATGTGAATGGAAGTATAAATATCTTCCTTCACGACCTTTTCGGAGATCATGATCGCGTCCTCGAAGTTGTAGCCGTTCCACGGCATGAACGCGACGAGCACATTCCGGCCCAGTGCCAGCTCGCCGTGATCGGTGTTCGGACCATCGGCAATGACTTGCCCGCGTTTGACGTGCTGACTTTTGCGAACGATCGGCTTCTGATTGACGCAGGTCCCAGCGTTGGAACGCATGAACTTGCGCAGCTCGTAAACGTAGATTCCAGCTTCAGGATCCGTTTTGAGTTTCTTTTTGCTTTCAGGCAAATGGCCGTCCTTCGTGACGACAATTTGGTCAGCCGTGACCGAAGCCACCTTGCCGCTTTCGATCGCCAGAACAACTGCGTGCGAATCGCGCGCAACTTTCTCTTCAAGACCGGTGCCCACCAGCGGCATCTCGGAAACAATCAGCGGCACCCCTTGGCGTTGCATATTAGAACCCATCAACGCGCGATTCGCGTCGTCGTGCTCCAGGAATGGGATGAGGCCCGCCGCTACCGAAACGAGCTGCTTCGGCGAAACGTCCATGTAATTCACCTTCGAAGGATCGACTTCGAGGAAATCGCCGCGATAACGCACTGAAACTTTTTCACCCGTGAAATGGCCGCGCCCATCGATAGGCGCATTCGCCTG
>JBKPBJ010000006.1:0-3975 GCA_046726875.1 Verrucomicrobiota bacterium | reverse complement strand
CCGAAGTAGAAACCGGAGCGACCACTGCGCAGAAAACGCTTTGTCATGTCGACGCGGCCGAAACGAAGGCCAAGTTTGAAGCACGGCATTCGAGGTTGAGTGACTACAAACTTTGCGGAACCAATCCGAAACCGATCGCCGATGTAAACAGCTGCATCGTCGAGCGCTCCTTCTGTTGTGAAGTTCTCGCCGAACGCTCCCCATGGCAGATCTACTCCGGCTAGTTCCTCCCGCCAGAAGAGATAGTGCTCGGATGGATAAACGTAAACCGCCTTATCGACTCCTCCGTGCACAGTAAGATCACTCTGCTGATCTCCTTCCAGGTTGAGAGTCGTAACTCGTATACGGCCGGGCACCGCTGTCTTGAAAATGGAAGTGCGGACAAGCTTTCCCTGCCATTCAACCTCGCGGGGAAGACCGACGTTGACCGACAGGAGCTTCATGAACTTTCGGCCCCCGACTGACCCCCGACTTCGAAGATCCTATCTGATGGTTCGAATGCACCCGACTTGGTGATGTTCCGTGAGTTCGCGACCACATTGTAACCTCGTTCCAGAAAAGCATTCACCAGACCCGCCCCGATGCCTTGCGGTCCACGGGTTACGATTACTGTTTTGTCCATATTTCCGATTCCGTTGGAAAATTCGCGTCGATTACTCTCTAAAGAGGTCCCATATCTTGCCGCCCTCGGAAATGAAATCATTATACGGATCGACCACCAGAAGTGCAGTGATCTCCTTCTCATATGTCACTTTTGAGATAGTCTTTTCAATCTAATGCGATCACTTCGGCAGCGCAGAATAATCGGTCAAGTCACAACTGTGTGACGGCCAGACCGACTGAGGGTATCAGTCCTCTGGTTTCCGAATGCTGATTTCGCCCGGCTTAAAATCGACTTTTTCGAACTTCGCCTTCTCGAGGTCCCAAATGCCGTCCAGCTCCGCGCTCCAATGAGGGTCGGGGCGAGGTCCGGTCTGTTCTCGGCAAAAATATTTAGCAACAACTTGTGGTCGTTGAATTCAAAAGTCTTCACGTCCGGATGGCGAAATTGGGCGTTGGACGCCTGCTCGCGATTCATCGGAGTTGGGCGTTCGGCGTTTTCTCCCGTTGCTGGTCACGCATCACTCGTCACGTTTCACTCATCACTGCCTTTCGACGGCCATTCCACACCGGCGAGTTCGTTAGGCAACTGCTTCGGATCAACCGGATAAATAAGCGACAGGTCCATGTTGGATTTGGAACCCTGCAAAAATTCCAGTTCCTCCGGTGCGCCTACAATGAGCCAGAGCACTTCTTCATCAGTGTCGTTGAACACCTGGCGCAACTGGTCCGGCGCAACCAGCACACCTCCGTATCTCGGCACCGTCAACGTTGCGTCGCCGACGCGCATGCGACCCATCCCTTCAAGAACGAAATAAAATTCCTCCGAGCGGATGTGCTTATGCAGCGTGTTCGCGCTTTTGGGTGGCAATCGCCACAACCGCGCGCCGAGGTTCTCGCTGCCGGTGCGCTCCAGATAATCCGCGTTCGGAATTTTCATCAGGTTCGATGGCCGCCAATGCAGGTCTTCTGGATTGATGAGGTGATAACCCTGAATGGCTTTCATCGCGGCGGTAATTGGAAACTAACGCGCCAGGCGACCTTGGCTAATTTCAGCTCAGATCGATCTGACACTTTCCTACGTTCCTGTATTCGTGAGAGATCGATTGCGATGAAAATTGCGTGGCGAATAGACCAACTCACCACGTCTCGCGCGAAGATGTTTAAAGAACATGACGACGAACACGACCACGTGGACTCGACGTTCACCGAAACCATGGTCGCTCGCATCGAAATCAATGAGCTCGGAGATCCCGCCCGCCAAAAGGAAATAACCGACGCAGTCGAAGGTTTACACGGCGTGATCGAACTCCAAACAGAGAAGGGCGCGCTGCACGTCTCTTACGATCCGCTGGCGGAAACTTTCGTTTATGTCTGCCTTCCGAGTCCCACCTTGCTAAATCAATCCTAACGAGCGCACGGTCGCTTCGTCGACCACACCCGTAGCATTCAATCCATAGTCCTGTTGGTAAGCGGTTAATGCCTGTCGAGTGTCAACTCCTAACGAACCATTTAGGTCTCGAGTGTAATAGCCGAGCTGTTGGAGCACGCGCTGCACGTTGATGATTACCTGGTCCGGCAGCAGATTGCCATAGGTGTAAATCGGTCCATCGTAATCGTACCGCTCATAATTGGGATCGTATCCCCAGGCCGGATACCAATATCCCGCGTCCTGATAATAGTATCCGCCTCCGACCAGCACGATGACGATGTAGTGTTGCTTCCACCAATTGCAGTCATGCCTTTCATGCCGGTAGCGCCGCATAGCGTCCGCATAACTGTCGCGATTGTCGTTGGTAGTTTTCCCGCGCCCAACGTTGTTATCAACTGTGTTACCATTCCCGGCACTGTTAACGGCTGGTTTGCCATTCCCAGGATCCTTAACGCCTGGTTTCTCATTCCCAGGATTGTTAGGGGCCCTTTTTTTATGCAGGGAATTGTTGTTTGCTGTCGTTGGCGGCGTTGGCTGAACTCTTGGCTGCGGAAAGGACCGCGTCCTTGTTGCCTTGGGCTTTGAGGTTTGTTGCATCGCACCCGTTTGGCTGGGCGATGCCTGCTGAGCGTTTAACGTCGGCATCGCAGCCGTGATCACCCAAATCAATGAAAGAATAGTCTTTCTCATACTCGTTAGACCGCAATAAACAGGTACCGCTCAGCAAGAAGCGAGACTTTGTGCGTCTGGGCGGCATAGGCTCCGCTTCTCGGATAATAACAATTCTGTTACTTTCTCGTGACGCTTTGCGCCACGAAACGCGCGCCTGGGTACGGGGCGACTTTTGGGATCCGCAGTGGGATATTTTCCGTTAACGGATTCGCGCATGGACGCTGGGGCGAAACGCCGCACCCTTTTGTTGTTCTGAAGGAAGGCACGCGCCGATAAGCGCGAGCTGTGCGAGTTTGCACCCGCGAATACGCCATGGGGGGGCGCCGGTGGATAGACCGCAAAGCCGCTGGGGAAGCGGTGAGTGATCGGGCGATCACGAGTCAACCTGGCGCGCTTCAAAGGCCGCACAGTGTAACCTTGTCAAAGAGCTACCCAAAACTGCGACGCGCAAGATTCAGCGGAAAATGGCAACTTAAGTTACCTTGACCTCGAGCGGGCGTCTCCTCTTCTCCGCACCCGCGCTCTCGGAAATTTTTCCGCAGAACCTAGAAATCCGCCGCGAAATTGTTTCAGAAGATCCATTCTGGCGACTAGACGGCAACAATTAGCGCTTTCACAATGCGGGCGGCAAGCTTGACAGTCCGTGACAGCCAAGGCGACATCGGACGCGGGTTGCCCAGAAGAAATTTTTACACTAGCGACATCCCGGCTAAACACGCTATAAGCATCAAATGGCTGAGGCCGCAGAGTGCCCCACTGATGTTGCTCAAAGTCGACTCATCAAGGTTTTCAAGTTCCTCAAAGCGCTCAATGAGCTGAGAAACCCAGTACCACGCGATTTATCCGCCTACACGCAAATACTGTGGATCGGCCGACAGTAACTTCAATAGCCATAGTCTCAGACAGCTGATTTGATGCCGGGTGCGCGAGAGCGGACAGCCGGTCGTTTCCACGCCAATAGCAAACGCTGCATATTCCAGTGCGGATATCGAACAGCGCGCCCCCAATTCTTAATTCAGAGCCCTTCGACGAGGACCGCCGTCAGCAGTCAAATTGCTCTGAAGGCATGTGAATAGTCGTTAGCGAACTGCTCAAATCGGATTGGTTGCTGCTGTGTTATTTCAAAGATGGTGTTTGTGACTGCCGAGCCGTCGCCGATGCCGTTTGCTACGCAGGCATCGAGTTCCAGCACCTCGTCTACGTCCAGTCCTATTTTTTTGAGAAATTTCGCGTAGTTCTCCCGCGAAGAATCGTAACGCACTTTTTTGCCA
>JBKPBJ010000005.1:0-5143 GCA_046726875.1 Verrucomicrobiota bacterium | reverse complement strand
GTTGAAACAATCGAAGCAATGGAGCGACCGCCGCTGAGCATGGGCTCGCGGCTCGAGGGCGAATTACTCGAAGTGTCGATGGGACCGCAGCATCCGTCCACGCACGGCGTGTTTCGGATGAATGTGGCGCTCGATGGCGAGGTCGTTCGCAAGCTCAAACCGGTCTTCGGTTATTTGCATCGAAATCACGAGAAAATCGGTGAGAACACCAGTTACCTCGGCTCGATGCCTTACACTGACCGGCTCGACTATTTTTGCTCGATGACCAACAACTGGGCTTACGCGCTGAGCGTGGAAAAACTGGCCGGAATCGAAGTTCCCGAACGCGCCGAATATCTGCGCGTCATTCTAGCCGAGTTGACACGGTTGCAGAATCACGCCTCGTTGCTGGGTTTTTTGCTCAGCGACATGGGCGCATGGGGCACGCCCCTGATGTACGCGTTCCGCGAGCGCGAAAAAATCCTAGACCTTTTCGAGTCGTTATCCGGTTCGCGAATGATGTGCGATTACATGCGTTTCGGCGGCTGCCGCGTGGACGCGAGCGACGAGTGGCTCGCCCGAGCGAAACAGATTGCCAATCGTTTCCCGAAGTTTCTCGACGAATTCGAGGAACTCATTCTCGGCAATGAGATCGTCATCGGCCGCACGCAAAACGTTGGCAAACTCTCCGCCGAACTGGCGATCAACGCCGGGATTACAGGTCCGATGTTGCGGGCGTGCGGTGTGAATTACGACATTCGCAAAGTAGACGGCTACGGGTTTTATCCACGGTTCAAATTCCGGATCCCGCTGGGTGAACACGGCGACACCTACGATCGGTTGATGATGCGGGCATTGGAGATGCGCGAGAGCGTGGAGATCCTGAAGCAAGCGTTCGCGCAAATTGCCCCCGGCCCAATTGTGAATCCAAAAGTAAAAGTGCGCGGATTTCGTCCGCCGGTTGGGGAAGCGTACGGTCGAATCGAAGGACCAAAGGGTGAGCTCGGATTTTATTTGATCAGCGACGGCGCTCCAAACCCATATCGTTACCGTGTTCGCCCACCGAGCTTCATTAATCTCACCGTGCTTGAGGACCTGTGCCTCGGTCACACGGTCGCTGATGTAATGGTAATCCTCGGCAGCGTCGATATCGTAATGGGAGAAGTCGATCGGTAGAGAGAAACCTTAAAAGAGTTACAAGGGTTACAAATGTTACAACCGAATGGCAATCGGACGCGACTGACCTTTGTAACCGTGTAACTTTGTAACCGCTGTAACTTTGACGAAGTCATGATTGGCACAGGCATACTCAAGGGAATGGCCGTCACGGCGCGGAACTTTGTCGGAAGTTATTTCGAGAAGGAACGCTTAATTACAGTGCAGTACCCGGAGGAGCGCAGTCCGCTTCCGGAAAATTATCGGAATTTTCCGTTTCTTATTTTCGACGGGAACGATCCCCACGCAGGGTTGCGCTGCGTGGCGTGCAAAATTTGCGAGAAAGAATGTCCGCCGCAATGCATTTACATCGTCAAGAGCGACGACAAAAAGCCCGATTACATGGGCAAACCGCAGTTTTACCCGAAGATCTTCGACATCGACATCTCGGTCTGCATGAGCTGCCAGATTTGCGTCGAGGTTTGTCCATTTGAGGCGATCAAGATGGACAAGGAATTCGAGCTGAGTCAGCGCGAGCGGTTCGATCATTTGCTTTTACGCAAAGAGCAACTTTCCAAATCGAACGGGTATTATCACAAGATCCATCCCGTCGAAGCAGAGGCGGTTGACAAGGGTCTCGCAGACGCGGCAGCCGCCGCTGAAGCGAAGAAGAAAGCTGCAGCCGAAGCAGCAGCGAAAGCCGCAGCAGCCAAAGCAGCGGCGGCCAAAGCGACTCAGACCGAAGCACCGGCAGACGCGCCGTCACCATCTCAAGCTTCGTCATAGCGGACGAAGCGATTTGCGTCTCGCGTCGTTGACCGCAGCTCAACTGCGGCGCAACATTTTCAGGCGAATAGTCAAAAACGGTAACGCACACGAAAGAAAAGCTCCGATGAAAATCTTATCTTTATCGATGAATTTCGTCCTCGTCACGTCGTTCCTCGGCCTCATCACAGCGTGCCAGAGCACTGCCGTCGGTCCCAGCGCGGCATCGCAAAAGGAAAACCTGCTGATGCATTCGGGATTCAAGGTAAAGACCGTGACGACGCCCAAACAGCAACAGCGAGTGAGCGCACTCCCGGCTGGCCAGGTTTCCACTGTCGGATACAGAGGGAAATTGTATTACGTGTATCCGACTTCAACCAAGGACCGGATCCTCGTTGGCAATCAGGCCGAATACAACGCCTACAAACAAGCCCTTGTGGCATACGGACTGACAACGAGCCCGAGCTTTGTGGAGGAAACGCACGGGCCCCATCGTGTTCTGGTTCAGCAGTTCGACGGTTTCGGTCCTCTAGGCGAGTGACCGGCCGACTTTGAGAAGCATTGTCTGCATCGGACGGGACGGATTCGCCGTGGAGGGAGGGGTTGCAATCGCAAAATCGCAAACATAGAATCGAGAATCCCGTCGCCAGGGTGGCGGAATTGGCAGACGCGCCAGACTTAGGATTCCCACATCGTCGATTTCAAACTGTTTCTTTTCGTTTCAAAAATCAATCGATTTACGAAGGGGAAGCGCAATTTTTCGAGGTCGTCGTCGCGTTCACGACGGGCGAGTTAAAACGTCATCATTCTAGCACAATTTCTAGTACACGAACCGCTCTGAGCTTCTGAGGCTTACCGAATTAGCTACCAATCTTAGCGGCCTGATTTGCGCTGCTACGCGCTCTATAAATAGATCTGCAATTGAAGGTTTCGAATCAGGATGTTCGAAGCACGGATTTCAAGACGTTCGACTGCGATCGCGTTCTCTCGTGGAACAAGTGACTCCTAATCACGACCGATCCGATATCTTCTGCGCAAATGCGGGCCATGAGCAGATGATTCCTCACGTTGGTGGTTTGGTTCCCAAAACAACACGCACCTCGTGAGGCAGCGCGTCGTTACGCAACGTCACGATTTTGTCGGCTGCTGCGACTCCATCCAATTCCACCAGGGTGACACCTTGGGAACAGTGGTCAGCATTCTCGACCGCGATCCGATAAACGGTGTTCTGGAAACGGTATCGCAGACGGAAGCCAGGCCAATCTTTCGGTATGACCGGGTTGATCTTGAGCATGTCACCGCGGCGTTGGAATCCAAGAATTTCTTCGAGCCATACGCGATAGGTCCAAGCCGCTGCGCCCGTATACCACGTCCAGCCTCCGCGGCCGACGTGGCCGGCTAACGAATAAACATCCCCCGGTATCACGTACGGCTCGACCTTGTAGCGTTCGCAATCCTTCTCGTCCCGGGAGCGCTCAACCGGATACAACATTCGTAAAAGTCGGACAGCTTTATCGCCATCGCCTTGGCGGGCAAAAGCCATGGCCACCCAGGTGGCGGCATGCGTGTATTGGCCACCATTTTCCCTCACACCTGGCGGGTAACCCTTGATGTAGCCAATGTCGACGGTGGTTTTGTCGAAAGGCGGAGTAAAGAGCAAGATTAGATCGTCGGCTTCACGGACGAGGTTTTCTTCCAGCGATCGCAGCGCGAACTCTACGCGATCCGAGTCGCCTGCGCCGGAAATAGCAGCTCAGGTTTGCGGGAGCGAATCGATGCGGGCTTCAGTGTTCTCCCTGGATCCGAAAGGCGTGCCATCGTCAAGGTATCCCCTGCGATACCAGGCTCCGTCCCAAGCTTGGGCGTCTATGGTCTGCGCAAGTTGGACGGCGCGAGTCCGGCAGGCCTGTGCTTCTTCGTGGAGTTCGCGCAGGTCGAGCAATTCTGCGAAATCCCTAAGGACACAAATTTCAAACCAAGCGAGCCAGACGCTTTCGCCTTTGCCGCCCAGTCCAACGCGGTTGAGACCGTCGTTCCAATCGCTACCTCCGATCAAAGGCAACCCATGCGGACCGGCAGTGGCGGAGCGCGCGATGGCCCGCCGACAATGTTCGAGCAGAGACCCTTGCGTCGTGGAAGCGACCGGAACGGAAAGGCTCTCCGTCTGTTGTTCCTCCAACGGTTTGCGTTCGAGGAACGGCACCATCTGATCGAGGATCGCCCCGTCGCCGGTGGTGCGGACGTAATGTGCGGTGACGAAGGGAAGCGAGCATACTGAACTTCGAACCCTCTCAACCACAGTTGTACCTGATCGAACCCTTTGCACGATGCGCAGCTTGCCTCTACAGCATGCTCAATCATGCATCGTAGCCTCCTTCGCCAGGTGCGGTTCGCTACGGCGTGCCAAGAGCCGCTTATGATGGGTTAGAGAGACATGAGTCGTATCTAAACTCTAAAACGCCGAATGCGTTGACTTGCACGGTTACAAGCTAAGTCACCGTCTCTCTTCGGGTTTTGCAACCTACCGTCGAAATCGTATCCGACTTGAACAAGTAGTGCTCGCTAGGACTGCCCAGATGTAGTTGATTCGTATCCAGGTGCGAAAGAAAGATTCAGATGTTCACGCTCGTTCCCGAGTGTTGGTGCTGGTGGATGAATCGAACGTCAGCAGTTCGGTGCGGACTGCGGGACGCGGGCTCGATTGGTTAAAGCTCCGCGATTTTCTGGCCGGGCCAAACACCGGACGTGATCTGATCGAGATGGTGGTCTATGCGGGATTGCCGCCTGCCATCCCGACGTGGCAGGAGGAACGGGACAGGAAAAACAAGTTCGTTCACTGGCTGCGCTCCAATGGGTTCATGGTGGTGACCAAGGATGGTGCGTCTGCCGAAGAAGGTCATTACAAGGCGAACGTGGACGTGATGATGGCGATCGACGCGCTGGAGCTTTCCATCGAGATGCGGCCCGATGTTGTGGTCCTCGTGACTGGCGACGCCGATTTCGCTTATCTCGCCATCAAGCTGCGCCGGCACGGAATCCGCGTGGAGGTCGCGTCAGTCGCTGCAAATCTCGGACACATATTGAGATCAGCCGCTAACGACGTGATCGATCTGAGCGCTCTGTTTCGGACATTCGAGATCATCAACACGCGCGAAGCGGGACTCGCGCCAGCAAGCGGCCAAGCAGTTAGGTCGCCGGCGCGAGCGCGCGATGCGCGAGCGACCAACGTTCAGGATGCGCCGGC
>JBKPBJ010000004.1:0-4067 GCA_046726875.1 Verrucomicrobiota bacterium | reverse complement strand
AGGTCTATTGGAAGGTGCATCTGGTACCGTTTGGCGAATACGTCCCGTTGCGACGTTCCTTTCCGCTTTTCGCCGCGGCAGCGAAGGAGTGGGTGCCGGGCGATTTCGCCGTGGGCAAACGATACACGCTGTTTCGGCTGACCAATGGCAACGCGGAGATCGCGCCGCTGATTTGCTTCGAAGACACGATTGGCGATTTGACGCGGCAATTCGTAATTCGAGGCGCAAATTTGCTGGTGAACCTCACAAATGATGCCTGGTTTTTGCATTCTGCTGGGTCGCAGCAGCATTTGACGAACGCAATTTTTCGTTGTGTCGAGACGCGTCGCCCCATGGTTCGGGCAGCCAATACGGGGGTGACCTGTTTTGTAAATCAGTTCGGCCGCATCACTCAGATGCTCATGGATGAAACGGGCAGCACCTTTACGGAGGGCGTGCTTGCTGGTGAAATCAAAGTACCGACTGAGCACGAGCTGACATTTTATGCGCGACATGGCGAGCTGTTCGCGAAAGCGTGCGCAGCGATCACAGTGATCGCCGTTGCCGCCATAAGCCTGCTACGTCTGCGACGATTGTAGAGGCGTTCGCCACGGCGAGCGCCGCGTCGTTGGCGGCTGACACAGCCGCCGCTACAACTCGCAGGAATTTCCACAGTGTGATACAAGAACACGAATGCGCGTCCAACTCCCGCTGGATCGTTTGACCGAACTTTGGCCTAACAAATTACGCGGCGCTCGCGTCGGCGCGCTGCTTCATCCGGCTTCGGTTTCCTCGACTCTTGAACACGCATCACGAATCCTGGAGCGACACAGTGGCGACTTGTTTCGCCTCGCCGCCTTCTTCGGCCCCCAGCACGGATTTCTCGGCCAAACCCAGGATAACATGGTGGAATGGAAAAGTTACGAGCATCCGCGTTTGCACATCCCGGTGTACAGTCTTTACGGCGAGCACCGCGAGCCGACGGCGGAAATGCTGGAAGGCCTGGATGTCTTGTTGGTCGATCTTCAAGACATCGGGTCGCGTTACTACACTTTTATTTGGACTCTCTTTCTATGCATGCGCGCTTGCGAGAGATGCGGCACCTCAATCGTTGTATTGGATCGGCCAAACCCGATCAACGGCGTGACGACTGAAGGGCCGATGCTCGATCCCAACTACAAATCCTTTGTCGGCATGCATCCGATTCCGGTTCGGCATGGCCGCACGATTTGCGAACTCGCACAACAATTTCGGGACGAAGCTTTCCACAACTGTGAGTTGCGTGTTCTCCCGATGAAAAACTGGAAGCGCTCCATGTGGTTCGATCAAACGGGTCTGCCGTGGGTGCTGCCGTCACCCAATATGCCGACGGTCGACACCGCCACCGTTTATCCGGGTATGTGTCTGCTCGAAGCCACTAATATTTCCGAGGGACGCGGCACGACGCGGCCGTTCGAAATCTTTGGTGCACCATTTATCGATGCGGAGAAACTTTGCACCGAGCTAAACAGCTTAAAGTTGCCCGGCGTTTTCTTTCGCGAAAATTATTTCCAGCCAACGTTTCACAAAATTGCCGGTGAGCTGTGCAGAGGCGCGCAAATCCATGTGATTGATCGCGAACGTTTCCAGCCGTTTCGAGTGGGAGTGGAAATTATCAAGCACATCCGCAACACTTGCCCTGAGCATTTTCAATGGAAACAACCCCCTTACGAATACGAATGGAAGCGACTCCCGATCGAAATTTTAATCGGCGGCCCGATCGAATCGGTTTTTGGCGACTGATCCTCACGTTCGTGGGTTTCATTCTTGTAGCAGTGCTCAATTCGGAGTTGCATGCGGACATTCCGTGGCCAGAAGTAGTGCAACGGCTTGCGGATGAGAACGACAAACTGGCGCGACGCCCGCAAGGCCATAACGGCGAGTACTTCGTTGTGTGCACGCTCTATTACACACCCAAGGAATCGGGTTTTACTTTGGAGCGCGGCTTTGACGCGACACCGGTTACAAAGCCCGGGTTACACGGCCGAAAGTATCCGCGCGATTTTTTGCGGTCCGTAAAAAAGGAAGGTTTCGGCCGAATTACTACGCCTGTTAACGGGCGATATTACATTCGCTACAACGGTGGCGATTCATACGCGTTCGCTTCACATGCCACAGGTGGAGGCGGCGTTTTGGTACCGCGTTATTCCGCAGCGATGAAGGGAGGGCATGGCAGCTTGCGTCGCGGGGCGGTGATAGAGACATCGTCTTCGGAGCTTCAAAAAATCTTCGGAAGCAACCGCTGGAAGATCATGGATACCGGCGGCGGTCTGCGCCAGTGGCAAATCGATTGTTACTTCGGCGAAGATGAACCTCTCGGTCCCGGCAAGCTGCAAGGTCGTCCGCGTGCGACCACTTTTGAGTACGCTTACGCCAACGCCCGAGTCACCAATTAACGTGAAGCCGTTTACCGTTCGGCTTCGCTTTCACGGCGATCTCGTTTTGTTCCTCGGCTCAAGGGCGGGCGCCGGAGTAATCGAGCGGCGCCTTAGAGAAAAAACATCGATAAAAGATGTCATCGAGTCGTGTGGCGTTCCACATCCGGAAGTTGACGTGGTCGTGGTAAATGGGCACAGCGTCAGTTTTGATCAAACGGTGGCCAACGAGGCGGAGGTCGAGGTTTTTCCGATCGGACATGGTCGCACGCGCAGCACGTATAAACATCTGCAAGATTCTAGAATATTGATCTTTGTTGCTGATGGGCACCTTGGTAAGCTCACGCGCAACCTGCGCCTCTTCGGCTTCGATGTAGCTTACGACCAAAACGCTAGCGACGAGGAATTGCTAGAAGTGATGACGAGCGAAAACCGGGCGCTCTTGACGCGTGATCGACGACTGCTTATGCATGCCGTCGTTCAACACGGGTATTGCCCGCGCTCGCAAAACGCCGACGAACAAACCATTGAGGTTATCCGCCGTTTTGATCTGTTGGAGTTCGTGGCGCCTTTCACGCGCTGTCTCCGATGTAATGCGCCATTGGAAGAGGCAGCCAAGGCCGAGATAATCGACAAACTCGAGCCGCTTACCAAAATTTATTATCACCAATTCCGCCGCTGCCCTAGCTGCAAACAGATCTACTGGCCGGGATCACACTTTTCCAAACTGCAAAAGCGGATCGACGAAATTCATTCGCGGCTTCGAGGCAAAGCGTAGGCTTGTCACCGGCTCAGCATAACTGGCAGACTGCGCTCCCATATGCGGCTCGCATTTTCGTCGCGCGTGCAGTTTACGGCACTAGCTCTCGGGAACGCGATTGCCATTAGCGTCACCAGCGCTCAGGGTCCAGCGCCATCGCCGCTCATATCAGCGCCTTCACCCCCTCCGGCGAACGTTCCTGCGGTCGGGCCGCAGCCAAGCCCGGCTGCGGCACACGAACTGACGAAAGCTGATTTCGAAACTTTTCTCGACGCGCTGATTCCTTCGCAATTGCAAAATCGCAACATCGCCGGCGCAGTCGTCTCGGTGGTGAAAGACGGTCAGGTATTGTTCCAAAAAGGCTACGGCTACGCTGACGTCGAGGCGAAGAAACCGGTGCTTCCCGATCAGACTTTGTTTCGCCCAGGCTCGATTTCGAAATTATTCACTGCCACAGCCGTGATGCAGTTGGTCGAGCAGGGCAAACTCGATCTTGACCGCGACGTCAATGATTACCTTGATTTCGCAATTCCGAACACCTATCCAGAGCCTGTCACACTGCGGCAATTGCTGACCCACACGGGCGGATTCGAGGAAACATTGAAGAATCTTTTCGTCGCACACGAAAGCGACATGAAACCGTTGCGGACGTATCTCGTCAATGAAATACCCGCTCGCATTTTTCCGCCGGG
This sequence comes from Verrucomicrobiota bacterium, assembly GCA_046726875.1. GTDB lineage: Bacteria > Verrucomicrobiota > Verrucomicrobiia > Chthoniobacterales > UBA10450 > Udaeobacter. The sequence goes on along the minus strand of JBKPBJ010000004.1, from coordinate 222 downwards.
CAAAGTTCCTTCCTATTCCAATTATGGATTCACTCTCGCCGGATACATCGTTGAGCGCGTGAGCGGCGAAAAATTCGAGCCTTACATCGAGAATCATATTTTGAAACCGCTCGGGATGAACAATTCGACGTTCGATCAACCGCTGCCGGCACAGCTCGCGCCGCAAATGTCGAAAGGTTATTTCAGCGCGTCGAAGAAGCCGCGCGATTTCGAATTTGTCCA
>JBKPBJ010000003.1:0-2231 GCA_046726875.1 Verrucomicrobiota bacterium | reverse complement strand
CGCGCGTCTCGGTCGGGCAGGCAAGTTAGGATTTCTTTTTTGCAGGACCTTTGGGCGACGCATCGCCGTGAAAGATCAGCGGGTATTTCCTCATCAGTTCAGCCTTTTCATTTTCGGCCCTGCCTTGCAGCAGCATGGCGCGAATGGCTTTCACACGAGCGGGTGAGAACTCTTTTAGAAGGAGCGAAACAGCGTCGTCATGATCGAGCATTTTCTCCAAGTTTCTGGCGTGCCCCGCGGCGGACTGGCCGGTTAGATCGAGCGACATCATCAGACGCTGCGTGTCCGGGGAATCGCGTTCACAATGCGTCCCTTTTACCACTCGCAGGTAGTGTACACCCATCAACGGCAACAGCATCGCGGACTCCGTCTCGGGCTTTGGCACTGTCTCCACGAAGTCCCTTGCCACATAACCCTGATTGCCCGCGGCATCTTGGATGATGTAGTCGTCATCTTTCTGGCCGGTGATCGCAAAATATTCTCCTCCGTGGAGTTCAAACGGTTTTTGACCCGTGGGAACGCCCGTGACGAGCATGGATCCGCCAACGTTTTCATCCACCAGGCGCCCGCAGGCGTCCGCTTTTGTTAGGATCTGGCTGAAGCCGGTGCGCATGCCTCGCCGGATGGCCGATGATTTGGAAGGTTTGACGGTGCCGCGGTACGCGGCGGAGAACGATTTCTGTGCCTCGGAAATCTGCCGAGCGCTCACGAGCTTTTTGATGTCAATAATAGAACTCTCCTGAGCTTCGCCCGCTGCGCCGTCAAAATCATCAAATGCGAACACCGCCCGCAACGCGGGAAGGAAGCCTGATTCTGCGTCCTTCACTAGCACATTGTAATAAACGCCCAGGGATTCGGCGCTCCAGTCCAACTCACCACCTGAAAAGGCCGATGGAAATTTGTGAACGAGTCGCCGGGGAATTCTGCCTTTGTTATTACAGCCGTCTTCCACCACGTAGTCATTTCCTTTCTCGCCAACGACCCGGAACCGTTCCAAGGCATACAAACGGAAAGGTTGTTGACCTTCCTCGACATCGTTGACCAAATATGACGACTCAGGCTGCTGGTCGGCGAGCCTCGCCTCGACCGTGTCTTCTCGGTCGCCGTAGCCGTACGTGCCGAGACTCTTGGTCGCGTCGGCTATCTCCGTATTCTGCGGATCACGAATTTTGACGACAAAACTAAACCGAGCATCGAGTTCGACCGGAGGTTGGTCTTTCGAGACGACAACCGAGTCTATACGCTCTGCGATCATCTTAACAGCAGTCGCATCCACCCACTCCAAAGCCGTGAAACCTTCATAGACAAGCTTCCGAGGCGTGTCGTCAGGCAAACCGAGTGCCTTCAATTGCGCCGCCTGTTCCTCCTCGATGCGCTTGAGAATGGCATCCCGCGGCCATGAGACCTCGGCAAATTCCTTTCCATTCCATTCGTAGAGCGTCGTTGTCCATGTCCGAGGCCCTGTTTGAAAACTCAGGGCAATATGTTTCGAGTCTTTTGACCAAGCCTGGGGTTGCCGCCGCAAGTGAATGGGCGTCACGGCTTCTTTCGGTGACCGCAGGACGACTCGCTTTGAAGAGATTTCGACGACTTCAATCGCCATGGGGTCGGACATCTCCGATTGTTCCGTTTTTGCAGCGCCCGCGAAGGAGTCTCGAAACCCGAAGCGTTCGTCTGGCGATTTTTCATAAATTTGATCATCCGGATCGGCGGCATTCGCGAACGGCGCAACCGCCCCGGCCCCCACCACCAGTATAACCAAGACAGCAATCAGTAATGCCGACGCGTTTGCGCCTCTTTTCATGGCATCAGTAGATCACTTACCGATCTCACCATAAAGTTGTCCGCGTAATCATCATGCTAATCTCTTTCATCTCGAAGCCACTAACTACGCGCAACGACTGCTACTCACTTTTCTCAACCGGTTTTTGTTCGATCGTTAATTTTCCATCCGGCCCGATCGTCATTGTAATTTCGTAGGCACGCTTAAGTTCGTGGTCAGGGCCGGAATTATCGGTGCTTCTGTAATAGCAGGTCTTTTTACAGACGAGGGTACCCGGCTTGCTCCAGTGGATTTTTTCAAGACCCGGGTACGCATTCCCAAGCTTGGGATCGCAATCCGTCAGCCGGGGGTCGTCCAAAGACGGTACTTCAACTTTAACGAATGATTTGTCTAACAATTGATAAGCTGTCGCTTTGACGGGCCCCTCCCCAAAATACAGGAAGGCCTT
>JBKPBJ010000002.1:0-2923 GCA_046726875.1 Verrucomicrobiota bacterium | reverse complement strand
GAGTTTAACTGTTCGAGAATCTGCGGCCAAAAATTGCGATCGTTCACAGCCGTAATCAGCGGCGTGGCGGTGTTGTCCAACGCAGTGATTTGCTTTTTAAGCTTGTCCAACTGCACTTCGGCCAGGTGCATGGTGTTGTTCTTCTGGCGGAGCGTCTCTGCCGTTTGCTGCGCGACCTGCGCCGCACGCGTGTAGTAAGCGGACCAGCCTAGCAGCGCCAGCAGAATGCACGCAGCCGTAGCGATGAAGAATGGGCGGCGTTTTTCCAAATCGTGCCTGCGAACCACCGTCGCCGGCCGCAGGTTCAATTCCACCGGACAAACAGTGATGCTCCGCAGCGCCAGCCCGACCAATTCACCTAACAAATGTGCAGAACGCGCCACGTCCTGCATCGGCGCCGACTCCGACACGGTCACGTGTTGCAACGGATTAAAGAACTCGATCGGCGCTTGAAATTTCTCGTGAAAGAACTCGCGCATGTAGGGCATGCCAGCGCCGCCGCCACACAGGAAAATGCGAGCCGGACGATTTCCCAGCTGTTGGGCGCGGTAGTGCGTGATGGAACGCATCAATTCTGCATGGAGGCGGGTCATGGTGCTGCGGGCGATTTTCGAAACCCGCGCAACGTTTGGATCGGCAGGTTCGGCGTAAGCGCCGCCGAGCCCGACAAAGCCGTCCCGTTTTTTGCGCGTTTCCGCCGAGGCAAATGATTCGTTGAATTCCCTCGCGATCGCGGCGGTGATCGCACTGCCGCCAAGAGGAATGCTACGCAAAAAAAATCTTCCAGCTTCGATGAAGAGTATGTTTGTGGTGCGCGCGCCGATATCCAGCAGCAGCGAGCAATCGCCAATGTCTGGGTAGCTGTAGCAAAATGCGTTGTAGAGTCCCATCGCTGCGACATCGACGATGCGGGTCCGCAATCCGGTTTCTTCGACAGCGTCATTGATTTCGTTGAGCAAGTCGCGCTTGATCGCCACGATCACCACCTGAATTTGCTCCCCCAGTCCGCCACTGACGAGTTGATAATCCCAGACCACTTCGTTGATTGGAAACGGCACATTTTGTTGCGCCTCGAATACGATGATTTTGTCGACCTTTGCAGCGTCGAGCGCGGGCAGTTTCACAAAGCGCGCAAATACGGATTGCGCAGACACAGCGTAGTTCACCTGGCCGTGATGAATGTGCATTTTCCGCATCATCTCACGTACAATGCCCGCCGTTTCGTGCAGCGTGAGGTGCGGGTCACGACGCTGTCCTGTCTCAGGATCGAGGGGCACTTCGCGCAGGCGATGATTCACCAGAACCAAACCGCCATGGGCGATTCGAAATTCTGCGAGACCAACCGTTTGGGATCCAAGATTGAGAGTGATCAGGTGCGCCGGTCCGGGCATGGCGTTAAAGCTCTAAATCGCAATTGCAAAATGCCAAACCAAAATTTCAATATCGAAATATAGAAAACGAGACGAATCTCATAAACACTTCGTCTGCGGTGCAGGTGCGATGATCGGGGGCCTTTGGAGATTGGGAAAATCCCCGTCAAATGATGCGATAAGCCTTGAGCTCCTTGAAGAAGGTCGCAACCGCGGTCTTCACTACCACGACCGTTGGAATGGCGAATAACATTCCCCACAAACCCATTATCAATGAGCCGCCAATTATCGCGATGACCACTACGAGTGGATGAACGTTTACCGCGCTGCCAAGGACAAAGGGCTGAAACACAACGTCGTCCAGCACGTGCGTGATTACTACCAAGATCGCCACGTACAGCGCCAGATCATTTGGATTCAGCCCGGGAATAAGCGGCTGGACGTTTTCCGCGATCAACGCATAGCCAACACCAATCACCAGAGCCATGATTGTGCCCAGAAAGGGAATGGCGTTGAGAAGTCCGGAGACCACGCCAATGGCTACCGCGATGCCGGGCGGAATCCCAAGCAGGACCAAACCGACCGTAAGGGTCAGGCCTACCAAAAAACACGCTGTCAACGTCCCGCGTAAATACTTCCCTATGGCGTCGTCGAGCCTGTCAAGGACGGTGAGCGACAATTCAAAGTAGCGGTTGGGAACAAGGCCGATGAAAAAACGACGAATCTGCCCGTTATCGAAACCGAGAAAGATAAAAATCAACGGTGCTAACATCCATGCAGATAACTTGTTCTCCAGGCTCTCACCCTCGCTGGCGACCGGAGGCTGAGCCGGAGCGGCTGCCGGCGGGGTCACAGGGGGCCCCGCGCTGGCCGGAGCCTTTTCGGGAATCACGTATTTCCCGGTATGTTGGTTGGCTCGAAAATAATCAACGAACTTACTCTCAATGGGAGGTTTCCCGTTGTATCCCGCGGCATATTTCAGGAACACATCACGTTCCTCCGGATTAAGTTGGAGTGACTGATTAAACTTATCCATGAGTGGGCCAAGTTCTTTTTCAATTAACCGCGCCACAGCATTTGATTTTTCTTTGGCTGGCTTCGCTACCAATTGCTGGTACTTTTCATTCAGTTTGTATTTCAGGCGGACCTTGAATTCGAGCTTCTGTTCCTCGTCCGGAATGTGTTTGCGAAGGGTATTGAAGGCGAAAAACAGAACTAGACCAATGGCTGCGAAGGAACACAGAACTTGAACTTCGTGAGGCAACCACCGGATTTTAAAGCGCTCTTTCACCGGACGAAACACGAACGCCAAGAGACCGCCGACGATAATCGGTAGAATGAGACTGCTTAACTTCCAGATCAGGAATCCTCCCACAATCAAGATCAGCGCCGCAAACGTGAGATAAAAAACGGTGCGCCGAGCTTTGCGCTCTCGCGCTATTTGCTCGAAGTCCTGGCCGTTACTCATCCTAATCCGCCATTGTCGGCAGACGTTTTCATCTGCACTAATTCATTGGTCAAACGAAGGCGTTCGGCGATCATTCCCGCAAGCG
>JBKPBJ010000001.1:0-10622 GCA_046726875.1 Verrucomicrobiota bacterium | reverse complement strand
CGATTTGATGAAGCAAAAATCAAGGTTCACCTGAGCAGCTTCGGTCGCTGCCTGCGACTTTTTCGCGTTCGCGAGAGCAATGTCGTAGTCCTGCTGCGCGATCACCTTTCTCGCACGCAGGTCCTCTTGTCGCTTGAGCGTCACCTCATCTAACGCGGCTTGCGCTTTTGCCTGATCGAGAACGGCCTGGAACGGGCGTGGGTCGATTGTGAAAAGCAAATCGCCTTTCTTCACGTCGGAGCCATCCTGGAAATGGCGACCGATGATCACACCACTCACCTGCGCCGGCACCTGCACAGTCTCGTAAGCTGCACATGTGCCGATCTCATCCAGGTAAAGCGGCACATCCTTCGTGATGACTTTGGCGACACTCGCTGGACGCGGAGCGGGCTGGGCAGCTTTAATCTCAATGGCCTTGTGTTGAAAAATTCGATAGGTGACGAACGCGGCCAGCAGGATAAATAGCAAATAGGCCCAATTGGGAATTCTCTGATTCGCAGTGCGGGCTCGCTTCGTTTCGGGCCTGGTCGAGGCTTTAGGAGCGCCGTAATCCATGATTTTATGATCGCTCACCGGCGCGTTAACTTTCATTTGGACCCCCTGCGAATTGCCCCTTTTCCTAGAATCGAAGCTCTCTGTTTAGCGTGGCCGTTGTGCCCAGCGGAGCGGGTAGTCACGGTCCCGTCGCTGGACCGGGCCCTATCATTCTTCTCGGCGCGTTCCCGAATATGCGTGAGGACTTTCATGCAGGTTTGTAAATCGGATGTTCGAATGTCTGCTAAAAGTTCGTGCCGAAGCGTCTCAGCGCTTGAATTGATCTCGGCGATTACCCGCTGCGCGCGTCGGCCGAGCAGCACCATCTTGCATCGGCGGTCGCGCGGCGAACTGCTGCGTGTGATCCAGTCTTCGCGCTCCAAGCGATGTAACAATGTCACCACGGTCGGTTCTTCGACACCGAGCCGGGCTGCAATCTCAGCCTGCGTGAGCGCGTGTTCAGCGAGGGACAGGTGCATCAGAGTGCGCCATTTCGCCTGGCTCAGCCCCATCGGTCTCAGCCGCTGGTCGAGCTTTTGCCGCCATGCACGAGCGGTGCCATGGAGCAACTGTCCAAATATTTCACTTCCGAGACGGACGGACATAGGTCTCCAGACCAAATTGGTTAGTATGCTAACGAATTCGAATCTGCGACTCTGTCAATTCTGGTTCACGGGCGCCACTTCAAAGAGAACCATTTCGCGTTTGCTGTAGTCTCGTACGCGCGCAATTAGACGCGCGCGCAGCGGCGCCCATTTTTGCGCAGCCAGCGCCTCGGCTTCGTTCTCATTTCGAACAAGAAAATAATGTACGTTGCGCGGCAGTTTCTTCACGTAACTCACGTATTGCACCGGTGCTTTCACATAAAAGAAGACCGGCTGATAATCGGGATTAACCGCGTAGAGCGTCTCGCTTGCTGGAACAATCGCGTTGATTTGTGCCGCGGCTTTTTTTACCTGCTGCCTGCCTTTCAACACCATTGCGGCAATCGGATAACCGATCGCCCCGATGGCGAAGCCCAGCCCAATGAACGCCGCCACAGCCTTTGCCCAAAAGCGTTCGCCTTTGATCCAACGCGGGCGTTGCAATGCGTTGCCGGCGCAGACCATCCCCAGCAGCCACGACGCTGGAATTATTGCCGGCATGCTGTACCGGGCGATCGCGCCGGGGACAAAATTGACCGCCAAAAAAGGTACTGCAGTCCCCCAGCTCAAAGCGCGCGCCAGTCGCCGCTGCGTCTCATCGTGCAATCTTGAAAAACGCGTAAACGGAAACAGCAGAAGCCATGGGAGAAAATACATTAGGCCGCGAGGGATGTTTTGGATCCAACTGAAGAATTTGAAATCAATGCCTTGCAAGCGGCCGGTGTATTGAGCAGACCACTTGTCCATCGCAACCTCGCTTGTCGTGCTGTGGACAAACGGTATCGCCCACGCCGCCGTAATCCCAAGCATGACGATGAGCGCGACAAAATGTGCAGGGTGAACAAGCAGCCGCCAGTTTCTCGAAAAGGCCAGAACGGCTACCACTACGCTGTAGAAGAATAGCAGGTGTGTGGGCCCTTTTGTCAGCACACCGAGCCCGAGAAAAACCGATGGCGGAAGCCAGATGAGCCACGCCGATTTCTTTTGAAGGAAGAAGCTCAGCCAAAAAATAATCGCGAGACCGCAAAGCGAGACATAGAGCGCTTCGATCTCAATTAATCGGCCCTTTTCGATGATGCCGATGTTCGTCAGCCAGATCATAGCCGCGGTGATCGATCCTCTCGCGCCGAGGCTGGCACGCGCGACGGTGATAAACGCAATGGCTACGGCAAGCACCGAAAGCGCCGACGGCAGCCGCGCTGTCCATTCGTTGCGCACCCCGAAGAATTTAAAAGATGCCGCTACGAGCCAATTCACCAGCGGCGGCTTTCGGTAATACGGATTACTACCCACTTCCGGGACGATGTAGTTGCCCGTCTCAAGCATTCGAACAGCTGGCAAAATCCGGCGTCCTTCTTCTCCCTTGATGGCGATCGATCCGAGGGCAGGCAAATAGACAACAGCCCATACGAGGACCACTGTAGCGATGGCTCGAAACCGGGAATTGATTAGATCTTCAATACTCAAATTGTTGCTCGCGATTTATCCGAGGCTGACCAGCGAACGTCAAATCAAACCGAACCGCAGCTTGACGCGAAGGGTTCGCGAAGGTAATCTGTAGCTCTAGTCCGCGCGCTGATCGGAGTGGGAACTGGTGTCCCACTCTTTTTAGTCTGCGGGCTGCATCTTTTATATGAACGCCGAATTTATCGCCATGCTCGATTACCTGGAGCGGGAGCGCGGGATCAAACGCGAAATCCTGCTCGAGGCGGTGTCGAATGCTCTGCTTTCTGCCTCGAAAAAGAGCGTTGGGGCCTCTCGTGATCTTCGCATCGACATCAACCGCAAGACCGGCGAAATCCGCGCGCTCGCAAATCTGGTTGTGGTTGATCAGGTAGCCAATCCCCAGGATGAAATCGAGCTCTCGAAGGCGCGTAAAATCAAGCCGGAGGCCAACGTCGGTGACACTGTAGAAGTCGAAGTCACGCCGAAAAATTTCGGACGCATCGCGGCGCAGACCGCAAAGCAAGCGATGATGCAACGGATTCGCCAGGCCGAGAAGGAGATGATTTACGAGGAGTTCAAGGACCGCGCAGGCGAAATTGTCAGTGGCACCGTGCGACGCTTCGACCGTTCCGATGTCATTCTCGATCTCGGAAAATTTGAAGCCGTCATGCCGCAGCGCGAGCGGGTCGCGGTGGAAGATTACAATGTCGGCGATCGTCTCCGCGCGTACGTGGTGGCGGTGGAAAACGGTGTACGTGGCCCTGAGATAATTGTCTCACGGAGCCATCCTAATTTCGTACGGCGCCTGTTTGAATTGGAAGTAAGCGAGATCGCAGATGGCACAGTCGAGATCCGCGGCATCGCGCGCGAAGCCGGTTATCGCACCAAGATCGCGGTGTGGAGCGCGAATGAAAAAGTGGATCCAGTCGGCGCGTGCGTGGGCATGCGCGGCTCTCGCGTGAAAAACATTGTGCGCGAACTTAACAACGAAAAGGTGGATATCATCCGCTGGAGCTCAGATCCAAAGGAATACGTTTTGGAAGCACTCAAACCGGCAAAGGTAAAAAATCTGGTTTTTGATACAGAGAAAAAGAACGTGCAAATCTCCGTCGATGAAGACCAGCTTTCGCTCGCCATTGGGAAAAAAGGCCAGAACGCGCGGCTGACTTCGCGGCTCACCGGCTGGGAAATCAACATTGGCAAGGACACGTCCGCGACGACTGTCGTAGAACAGAAGGTCGCTCAAGCCGCACAAACGCTCGCCGGCGCGCTCCCCGTAACCGAAGAACAGGCGCTTGCTCTGGTGAAGTCCGGCTTTACTAATTTAGAAGGATTGCGCGATGCAGATGTGCAGGATTTGGTGGATATTCTCGCAGTCGACGAAGCAAATGCGCGCGAAATCTACGATGCAGTGCACCGGCAGGAAGTCGTACACTAACATGGCTCCGTTTGAGGACGCTTGAGCCATGAGCGAAATTTTAAAGGAACAACAATGGCAAAGACGAGCAGCAAAACTGCAACGCGTAAGCCAGCCCCGAAATCTTTCGGGGCAGCACGCAAGACTACTGCTCCTCAGAAGCCGGCCGACGTAGCGCCAAAAGCTAAGGCGCCGAAAAAGGGGCTACAGACCCCCGCGGAGCCTACCAGACCTGCCCGGCAGCCGGCCAGCCAGCCGGAAAAACCCGACGTTTCCGGACACGCGACTCCCCATGCGGAGACTGTCTCGCTAATCGATCGAAAACGGCCGGCAAAAAAATCTCAGGACGGCGAGGCAAAAACAAAGCGCACTGTTCTACCGCCGATCTCGCGTATCCGTGCGTCGCTTGAGGCTGCTTCCAAGCCTCCGCCGCCCGCGCCTTCACCGGAACCCCCACAACCTGAACCGGCAGAGCACCTGCCTGCCGAAGTGAGCTTGACTCCTGCTGAAGTGGAAGCCGGGCCGCAGCAGAAGGTTCTTCTGATCAAGCCCCCAATCGTTGTTAAACAGTTCGCAAACGAGCTGGGATTAAAACCGCATCAGCTAATCGCGGAGCTGATGACGCATAATATTTTTGCCAACATTAATCAGACAATCGAACCCGATATCGCGGCGAAGATTGCGGAAAACCACGGGTTCATTCTGGAAAAAGAGCGGCGGGAAAAGGGCGCGGGCGTTCACAAGGTGGAACAGCCCGTGGTCGCGCCGCCTCCTCCGGTGATTGAGAAAGAAGAGGAACTCAGGCCTCGCGCGCCGATTATCACTTTCATGGGGCACGTCGATCACGGCAAAACGAGTTTGTTAGACGCGATTCGAAAGACGAAGGTCGCAGCTGGCGAAGCCGGCGGGATTACGCAGCACATCGGTGCCTACAGCGTCGATCACAACGGTCACAAGATTACATTTATCGATACGCCGGGACACGCCGCGTTTACCGCAATGCGCGCGCGTGGCGCGAATGTCACCGACATCGTTGTGCTGGTGGTTGCGGCGGACGACGGCATTATGCCGCAAACGGTCGAAGCGATCAATCACGCCAAGGCCGCGCCGCATGTGAAGATCATGGTGGCCGCCAACAAGATGGATCTCCCAGGTGCGAACCTTGAGCGCCTGAAGAAACAACTGCAAGAGCACGGTCTTACTCCGGAAGATTGGGGAGGAGAAACGATTATTTGTCCCGTGTCGGCAACCAAGGGCACTGGAATCGATCACCTGCTCGAGATGATGTCGCTGCAAGCTGAAGTCATGGAGCTAAAAGCGTCGCCTACCGCCAGACCGCGCGGCACCGTCATCGAAGCACAAGTGGAAGCTGGCCGAGGGCCTACCGCCACCGTAATCGTGCAGATGGGCACATCGAAAATCGGCGACCCATTTATCTGCGGCGATTACAGCGGAAAGGTAAAATCCCTCCTCGACGACCGGGGAAAACCCGTCAAGCAAGCCGGGCCTTCGACACCGGTGAAGGTCCTCGGGTTCACTGGGCTGCCGAATGCGGGCGACGAATTCCTCGTCATGGAATCGGAGCGCGCGACCAAGCAACTGAGCGACGAGCGACTTGAGACAAAGCGCACAAACAAGCTTTTTGTGCCGCAACGCGCCACGCTCGAGACCCTGCTCGAAACGGCCGAAGGCAAAAAAGTGCTGCGGATCGTTTTGAAAGCCGACACGCAAGGTTCCGTCGAAGCAATCGTCAACGCGTTGAAGCAAATCGACAGCAAGAAAGTCGATCTGGAAATTATTCATTCGGCCGTCGGACCGATTTCGGAATCGGACATTCTGTTGGCGAGTGCATCCGACGCGGTGGTCATCGGCTTTAACGTGAAGGTCGAGACCATGGCGGTCCCGGCTGCAAAACGCGAAGGCGTGCAAATCAAGCTTTACAGCATTATTTACGAGCTGCTCGATCAAATGAAAGACGCCATGGCCGGTCTGCTGGAACCGGAATTGCGCGAAACCGTGATTGGACACGCGGAGGTGAAACAGATTTTCCAGTTGAGCAGAGGCATCGTCGCTGGTTGCCTCGTGACCGATGGCCGCATTGCTCGCGCGGCGCGCGCTCGTATTCTGCGAAAGCGTCAACCGGTTTACGACGGCGGGATTTCCACGCTGCGCCGTTTCCAGGACGACGTGAAAGAAGTCCGTTCCGGTCTGGAATGCGGAATCAAGCTGGGCGACTTCAGCGAATATCAGGTGGGCGACATAATCGAGTGCTATCAGCTCGAGCAAATCGCCCAGAAGTTGTAGGCCGTCCGCTGCGGCGGACGCAGGCGTTTCCCAGAAACGCCTTCACATATATGAAACATCGGCAACTACGCGTAAACGAACTGGTGAAACGCGAGCTAAGCGGCATCATTGCGCGCGAAATTAATTTCCAAGGGGTATTGGTCAGCATTAATGCTGTTGACGTCGCCCCCGATCTTAAGAGCGCGCACGTTTTTGTCAGCACTCTCGGCGCGGATAACCGCGCTGCCGTGATCGATAAATTGGAAGCGCATCGCCCGGCGTTGCAGGCGGAACTGTCCCGACACGTCGTATTGAAATATACGCCGCATCTGATTTTTCACCTCGATGAGTCCATCAAACGCGGTGCGCGCGTGCTTGAAATTTTGGACGACCTCGACAAACGCGACGGCCAAGACGAGTGAGTAACACGACATTCGAAGAAATCGGCCGCGTCCTTCACGAACATCAGCAGTTCGTTGTGCTCAGTCATGTTCGCCCCGATGGCGATGCGCTTGGCAGCCAGCTCGCGCTTGGACTGTCACTCCAGAAACTCGGCAAAAATGTGCGCATCTGGAATGAAGAAGGCATCCTCGAAAAATATTCGTTCCTTCCGCGCGCTGAATTGTTGGCGAAGCCGCCTGCAACAGCCGAGCACGTGGATGTTGCCATCGCGCTCGACACAGCAATTCAAAACCGGTTGGGCACAACGCTGGCGGCCGTTGGGTCGGCGAAAATCTGGATCAACATCGACCATCACGTCAGCAACCCTGGTTATGGTGACTTGGTGATCATCGATCCAAGCGCGCCTGCAACGGGCGAAATCATTTTCAGATTGATCAAGAGCCAGGGTCTGCCCTTCGACCACGACATCGCGAAAAATCTTTTCGCTGCGATCTCGACCGACACCGGCTCGTTCCAATATCCAAAAACCAGCGGGCGCACGTTTGAAATCGCGGCCGAGTTGGTGCGCGACGGCAATCTCGATGTGGGGAAAATAAGCCGGCACTTGTACGAGAACTACCCGCGGCGCCGACTCGAACTGTTGCGCGAGCTGTTGCGAACGATGCACTTTAGTGAATGCGGCCGGATCGCAACGTTTAGCCTCAGTTTGAAGACTGCAGCAGAACTTGGTGTGATTCCCGAAGACAACGAAGGATTAATCGATCATCTCCGCGCAGTTCAAGGTGTCATCGTCGCTGTGTTTTTCGAAGAACTTTCTGACGGAAAGGTGCGAGTCAGCATGCGTTCCAAAGACGAACGAGTCGATGTGTGCGCGATTTGCCAAGAAGTTGGCGGCGGCGGCCACACACTCGCTGCCGGTGCGCGCGTGCGCGGAACATTGGCGGAAGTCGAAGAAACAGTTCTGGAGGAAACTCGTGAAGCTGTTAAGCGCGCCTTCTCCTGACGGCGTCCTGCTCGTGGATAAAGCCGAAGGGATGACGTCGCACGACGTTGTCGCGCTGGCGCGCCGACAACTTGGAACAAAAAAGATCGGCCATTGCGGCACGCTCGATCCGATTGCCACGGGCCTGCTTCTGCTCACAGTCGGGCGCGGCACAAAAGTTCAGGATTTGCTCATGAGCGAGGACAAAGAATACGTGGGCACCTTCGTGCTCGGCGTGACGACCGACACACAGGATCGCGAAGGTGAAGTGATCCAGCAACGTCCGGTGCCTCAGTTGGACCAAAATCAAATCAGGGCTGCATTCGAAAAATTCCGCGGCGACTTTTACCAGTTGCCGCCGATGGTTTCCGCCAAAAAACACGGCGGCGTGCCGTTGTACAAGCTGGCGCGGCAGGGAAAAATCGTGGAGCGCGAGCCGCGCCTCGTTCACGTCTATCGCTACACAATCGAGCGGATCGCATTACCCGAAATCGATTTCAGCGTGCTGTGCAGCAAGGGCTTTTATGTCCGCACCTATGTTCATGACATCGGCGAAGCGCTTGGTTGCGGCGCGCATTTAAAATCGCTGCGTCGAACGAAATCCGGCCGCTTCGATGTCGCCAATGCGATCAGTGTCGACGAGATCAAACACGCGAAGCCGGAGCAAATTCTCAAGCGGATGCTGAGTCTGCCGGAAGTTTCCAAGATGCGCGGAGCGTGATGAGACTGACGAAGCTCAAATGAGGAATGACGAATTAATGACGAAGCCCGCATCACACAATTGTCATCCTGAGCGAAGTCGAAGGATCCCGTGGAATTACCTCAAAGCTTTCGCGCCGGGATCCCTCGACTTCGCTCGAAATGACGAGCATTTGATTGGTCATTCGTCATTAGGATTTCATTCATCATTCGTCATTTGGATTTCATCATTGTCCTGATGGAAACGCTTCGGTCCATTTCCCAGCTGTCAAAACTGCGCGGCCCGCTTTTTCTAGCTATCGGCGTGTTCGATGGTGTCCATCTGGGTCATCAGGCAGTGATCTCGACTTCTGCGGAGCACGCTCGCGCGGCAAATGGTACGGCTGTGGTGGTCACATTTGATCCGCACCCTGAGAAAATACTTCGGCCCGACAAGGCGCCGCACTTGCTCACCGCCACGGCACATAAGATCGCTCTGATTCGGACACTTGGCGTGAGACATCTTCTGATCATTCCGTTCGATAAACAGTTTGCTGCCACCGAGCCGGAGGAGTTTGTCCAGCAATTGGTCAGGCATTCTAACCCGCTTTGTGAAATCTGCGTCGGACACGAATGGTCATTTGGAAGGAATCGGCGCGGCAATCTCGAACTGCTTAAAAAGCTCGGTGCGCAGTTTGATTTCAACGTCGTGGGAATTCCGCCGGTGACTGTTAGTGGCGAAATTGTGAGCAGCACAACGATTCGCCGCGCTATCGAAGCGGGCGACCTAAAAAAAGCCGCGACCATGCTTGGCCGCGAATACACGATTTTGGGAACAGTTGTGCGTGGCGATGATCTCGGAAAGAAAATCGGATTTCCGACCGCAAACCTAAGCGCCCACAGCGAGCAATTTCCGCCAAACGGCGTCTATTTTGCCGAAGCAAGGCTCGACGGTGTCGTCTATCCCGGCGTGGTGAATCTCGGTTATCGGCCAACGATGAGCAGCGGCAGATCGGACCGCATTCTGGAAGTCTACCTCCTCGATTTCGATCGCGACATCTACGGCAAAGATCTCGAGCTGCGCTTTGTCCGGTATCTCAGGCCGGAGAAAAAATTCGAGAACGTTGAGGCGCTGGTCCGGCAAATCGAACGTGATGTGCAACAGGCGCGCGAATTGGCCGCGGTGTAGTTGAGCCGGCGCTTTAAAAATCCAGCCGGGTCAGATCGCGGACTTCAGGCGTCTTGCGGATGGCGAAGATGACAGCGAACGCGCCGACCACGAGGCCGCAACCGAATGCGAACACCAGCAACAGCCAGATTGGGAAATCCGCCATCTGGAGCAGGCCTTCGCGAATGACGCCACCGGAAAGCAAGTAGGCGATTCCAGTTCCCAGTAACGCCAGGCCGAGCACAATCATTGCTCGCAGCCATTGCGGCTCAGACCGCTGCGCGGGCAGCCTGGCCATAACGCGCGCGGTGAATCCGTCGTCATTAATGTAGGGCACGGCTTCACGCAGTTGTCGGTCTAGCGTCTCATCGTCGATCATTGGATTTACTTTATCAATTCGGCGCCCAGTCCGCCAGTGTGCGTTTCAACTTTTCGCGGCCGCGCAGAACGTTTGTTTTGACCGTGCCCAGCGGAATGTCAAGGACACGCGCCGCTTCATCGTGTGACAGACCGTTTTGGCAGCAAAGCACAACCGCAGTGCGCTCGTGTAACGGAAGCAAACTCAGCGCGTGCATAAGATCGTGTCTCAAACCGGGATCAACAGTCTGCGGATCGTGTTCTGTCTGCCATTGCTCCTCATCCACGCCCACCAACTCCTTGCGACGACGCGCGTCCTCGCGAAAGCAATTGTAGGCGATTCGATATAGCCATGTGGAAAATCGCGCTTCACCGCGAAAGCTGCGGATGTTTTTGTAGGCGCGTAGAAAAGCTTCCTGGGCGAGGTCATCTGCCAGAGCGATGTCTGTGCGGGTGAGTTGCCGCAGCAGACCGCGCACGCTGGATTGATGCCGCCGCACGAGTTCGCCGAATGCGTGTTGATCGTCATCGGCAAGAACTCGCGCAACGAGGTCCGCATCGGTGAGCTCCACGGCCGCAATATTACGGTGCCGGGGGCGGAGGCGGAATGTCCTTTTTGCCTTCTAATTTCCATACGAGCAAATAACCGAGCCCGATCAGAAATGGAATAAGCCCTAATGACCATACGCCACCTTCCCAATCGTTCACGGC